>CAZUBP010000009.1:0-10966 GCA_964618605.1 uncultured Lachnospiraceae bacterium
TCATCATGGTCGTGATGATGGTGGTGGTGATGCTCGTGCTCCTCGTGATCGTGGTCATGGTCGTGACCGCAGCAGCAATCGTCCTCGTCCTCATGATCGTGATGATGGTGGTGATGATGATGCTCGTGCTCATGCTCTTCGTGCTCATGGTCATGGTCGTGGCCGCAGCAGCACTCATCCTCGTCGTGCTCGTGCTCGTGATCGTGCTCGTGATCATGGCCGCAGCAGCACTCATCGTCATGCTCATGCTCGTGATCGTGGCCACAGCAGCAATCGTCCTCTTCTTCGTGATGAACGTGCAGTTCTTTCTCGTCTATATCCTTCATCCTACTCTCCTTTCAGATTATTATTCCTTTAAACAATTAAACAATTGTTTAATCGATTTATTTGTAGTATAATAGGCTTCAACAGAAAAGTCAACCGACTATCGAAATCTTTCCTACAGAAATATTGCGTATATATAAGGAGATCATCATGGATATCACAGAAGCACTGCACGATCACGGAACCAATAAGGAACTGGAAGAAACTCTGGCTCGTCTGGAAACTATCCAGGACTTTGAAACCATCTCTGACTTATTCAAACAGCTAAGTGACGGCAGCCGGGTACGTATTTTCTGGCTCCTGTGTCACTGTGAAGAATGTGTCATCAATATTTCCGCCCTCGTGGGCATGTCCAGTCCCGCCGTTTCCCACCATTTACGTCAGCTAAAGGCCAGTGGACTTATTACCAGCCGTCGGGAGGGTAAAGAGGTGTACTATACTGCTTCCCAGACAAAGGAAGCACAGCTGCTGCATGTCTTTATTGAACAGATTATGGAAGTGGCCTGCCCTGTGCAGGAATAACGGAAGGGAAAATTTACTGTAAAGACAAAACGGACGAAACCCCAGAGGAATTCGCCCGTTTTTTTTACTGTTTACTTTTTGGCTTCTCCTTCGGGGAAGATAATCTTAAATACGAAGAAGAAGATGATCATGGATACACCACCGGTGATAAAGGTAACCAGGATATTATAGATAGCCGGAGCTACATAAGCTGATGCAATGGGCATCCACAGATTGTTGAAGCCGTTGCAGATCAGGGAGATTACGATCCAGGCGATAAAATACCACATAGCCTGATATACCGGATTTCCATGGCTCTTAAAGGTAATATTTCTCTGCAGCGGGAAGTTGATGCACTGTGCTATGAAAGAACCAAATTCATAGCTGATAAAGTAGCCCAGACCACCACCGATAACTACAGCGCCGGTAGCGTCCCGAAGTACGTTATAACCCAGAAGGCTCCAGGTAAACTCAACTCCGAAGATCTTCATCTGCACCTGAGGCCACATAAATTCTGTTCCTGCCAGTCCAATACCGAGGATTCCCGGCATAATGGTGAAGATCACGTACTGAACGATGGTTACGCCCATACTGAACACAAAGAAATAAAAAATCTGATAAAGTAACTTGGCAAGGCTGGGATGTTTCTCTTCAAAACCGGCCCACCATTTCTTGAATCCTTCCACTGACAGTCCTCCTATTTCATATTGTTTGCTTTTTTCATTACTTTTCTCTGTTTAAAGAAACCGGAAATAATCTGTCCAAGGCCGGAGAAGAAATGTCCGTTTACAGCTCTTACAATACCGTCTACCATATACTGGCTGCAGACACCGCCGGCCATTTTGCCGATACCTCTGAAGGGCATGTTATAAATAAACATGATGTTCAGATCCGGTTTTCCTTTTGCCATGCTCTTTTCCAGCATATTGGTAAGGATACGATATACCAGACGGCCCACCGGACTCTTGGCATAATACAGCTGGCAGATAGCATCGTTGGCATCCAGCTCGCCGCTCCAATGGCCATCGGGGATCTCATGGCCCAGAAGAGCCGTAAACTCTTCATCGGACACAGCCTCTATATTGCCGGAGAAATAGGAAGGAAGCTCCTGGGCCTTCTCAGACTGCGGTGCCTCTGTACCCTGTACAAAGATATACTCTCTCAGGCGAATATCTGCACAGTTTCCGCCGATCTGGATCTCATATTCGCCGGTCTCGATCTCAAAGCGATTTGTCTTGGTATTAAAGTACCGGAATGCCTTATCATCCAGCGGAATAGATACTGTCTTGGTCTCTCCTGCTTTCAAAAATACCTTGGCAAAGCCTTTCAGCTCTCTGACAGGACGATATACGCCCTTTCCTTTGGCGCTGACATAGAGCTGTGCTACCTCTGCTCCATCTACGGAGCCCTGGTTCTTCAGCGTAAAGGTAGCTACGTTGTCCTTAACAGACAGCTCGCTGTAGCCGAAAGTGGTATAGCTCAGACCATAGCCAAAGGGATAACGCACCGGTTTATTTACAGTTTCAAAATAGCGATAACCTACATACAGGCCTTCCCGGTACTCTGCTGTTCGCTCTTTTGCCGGGAAATAGGGAGCTGAGGGGGTATCTTCATATTTCAGAGGATAGGTCTCATTCAGCTTACCGGAGGGATTGACCTCACCTACAATGGCCCGCAGCATAGCGGATGCACCGGCCTGACCACTTAAATAACCGTGGATAATAGCCTCACACTGATCCTCCCAATCCATCTCTATAGCAGATCCGGCGGAAAGCACGGCTACTACATGAGGATTAACAGCTGCTACCTTTTTCAGCAGCTGGATCTGGCTCTCGGGGATCTTCATGCCGCCTCTGTCGAGACCTTCAGACTCGGAGATCTCATCCAGACCAATGTAAAGCAGAACGACCTCTGCCTTCTTTGCCAGTGCCACAGCTTCTTCTTCATAGGCACTGTCTGCCGGTCCCGTTCTATGATAACCGGGAGCAAAACCTACCTGCTCCAGTGAGAAGTTGCCGATAACATCCAGTGTGGACTCCAGCTTGGTGGGATTAACCACGGAGGAGCCTGCGCCCTGATACCGAGGTGTCTGGGCGAAATCACCGATCACAGCCACTTTGGTGCCTTTCTTCAGGGGCAGAAGCTGATGCTCATTCTTTAACAGAACGATACTCTGCTCTGCTGCCTTTCTGGCCATCTTGTGATGTGCTTCCACATCAAAGGGTTTGCCCTTCAACTGATCCACAACCTCTCTGGCCGGCAGTCCGACGGAAAGGAGCTCTTCTACTCGGCGATCCAGCATTTCTTCGGAAAGCTTTCCACTTTTTACTGAGGCGATCAGCTCTTCATCGGAATCTCCGCCTGTGGTGGGCATTTCCAGATGGGATCCGGCTGCCACACCTGCGGTGTGATCGTTGGATGCACCCCAGTCAGATACTACAAATCCATCAAATCCCCATTCATCCCGCAGGATCTCCTGGAGTAAATGTTCGTTTTCATTGGCATACACACCGTTTACACGGTTGTAGGCTGACATAATAACCTTGGCCTTTCCTTCTTTTACAGCGATCTCAAATCCGGTGAGATAGATCTCCCGAAGGGTACGCTCATCCATCACGGAATCACTGGCCATACGCCGAAGCTCCTGGGAATTGGCTGCAAAATGTTTCGGACAGGCTGCCACACCTTTGGACTGAATGCCTCGCACATAACCGGCAGCCATCTTGCCTGCCAGATAGGGATCCTCACTGAAATATTCAAAATCCCGTCCGCAAAGGGGGCTTCTCTTAATGTTCAGGCCCGGTCCCAACAGCACACATACATCCTGGGAAGCGGCCTCTGTGCCAAGGCAGACACCGATCTCCTCACCCAGTGAGGGATCCCAGCTATTGGCAATAGTAGCTGCCGGAGGGAAACAGGTAGCCGGTACGCTGCCGTTCAGACCCAGCTGATCGCTGGCGCCTTCCTGCTTGCGGATACCGTGAGGGCCATCGGATAAGGTTACATTGGCCACATTCAGCCGCTCAACCGAACGGGTCTGCCAGAAATCCTTTCCTGAAAGGAGATAACATTTTTCCTCCAGTGTCATCTCTTTCACAATTTTCTTTATATCCAATTTATTCACCTGCTCTTTTCTTTCAGAAAGGGGGATCCGGTATAAAACCGGATCCGCCATTTCGATTACACTTAGTTACTCGACAGAAACTGCTTTTTTCTTTTTGTTGCGATAACGAACGATCAGAATAACCTCGATAGCAATGATGACAGCTGCAATGATGATATCTACTGTCAGGAAGATCTTGGTCATGTTGGTCATACCGCCTGTGGGATCACTGTCGCCGGCATAGTAGCCACTATTTACTACTGTGTACAGAATGTTCTTGCTGGACTCACGCATAGCTTTCACAGCTGTAGCGGAAGTATCAGACAATACATTGGACTCTGCACTGTTGAAGCCGAGCATCAGGTTGTTGCCGTTTCTGATGCAGTGATCGGTGATCATGTAACCATAGGAACCATCATAGTCTGTCTCAACCATACCAACGAATCCCCACTCATCTCTGAGGACGTTGTTCAGCAGGTTGCCATTTGCGCAGCTGGGTACGGTTCCGATCCAGTTAAAGCTGGACATAACGGCACGGCTTGTTCCGGTGAAGCCCTTGGTTGCGATCTCGAAGGGTTTCAGATAGATCTCACGGATAGCCTGCTCGGAAGCGAAGGTCAGCAGCATAGTACAACGGTTTGTCTCCTGATCATTCAGAGCGAAGTGCTTAATGTAAGCGTAAACGCCCTTCTCAGCAGCACCATTTACCTGATTTACAGCCAGATAACCAGCCAGTACACCATCCTCTGAGTAGTACTCAAAGTTACGTCCGGCAAATGCGGAACGATGTGTATTCATGGCAGGACCATACCAACCGTAGTTAGAAGCATCTGCATATTCCTGACCCATGGACTGACCGATCTCATAAGCCAGCTCTTTGTTCCAGGTCTGAGCCATCAATACTTCTGCCGGATAAGCGGTACCATAAGCCTGGGTAATAAAGTTGTTCAGACCGGCAGGGCCATCACAGTCGGAAGTAGCGATCTTTCCAACGGACTCGATAGCAGCTGTCTGCCATCCACCTACATTGATCAGAGTGGACATA
The DNA here is from genome assembly GCA_964618605.1 of uncultured Lachnospiraceae bacterium. Taxonomy (GTDB): domain Bacteria; phylum Bacillota; class Clostridia; order Lachnospirales; family Lachnospiraceae; genus UBA11957. Next base: position 4,974 of record CAZUBP010000009.1, read on the forward strand.
TCGTCAATAGTAAGCTGATCCAGAAGTGCATCCCACTGCTCATCATCATAAGCAACGCCCTTCAGATCAAACAGGGTCAAACCATTGTTGGCTCCTGTTGTGGGCATCTCGTCGGATGCATCGTCATATTTGGTAGCGTCATAGAAGCCAACAGCGCTCTCCTCTACAGCTGCACGAACCTCATCAGACATAATGTACTGATCATCTTTCAGCTCGCCGCAGGCCTCTTCGTAGTTAGCGAAACCATCTGCACGGGACAGCTGTACGAAATCACCTCTGGAGTAATCCTGGAACTGGTTGGTAGCTGTTACCAGATCACTGGAACGTCCATTCTGGCTGTAATCAATATCTGCATCTACGATAAAGGACTCTTCTGCGATTACCGTATGAGAATCGGCACGGAGAGAAATGGTGTACTCTCCAGCCTCCAGAATATATCCGCCGCCGCTTACCTTGATACCATCAGAATCATAGGAAGCCAGATCTTCTTTGTTAATAGTAAAGGAAATTGTCTCGGATGCACCGGGATCCAGCAGCTGTGTCTTACCGAAATCGATAAGGTTTACAGAAGCCTTCTCAATACCACCATTGTTATAGGGCGGTGTGAAGTACAGCTCTACAGCATCTTTACCGGCAACATCACCAGTGTTGGTTACAACCACATCCAAGGATACGCTGTCGCCATTGTCTGTAAAGTTCTGAATCTGCTCGTCAAATGTGGTGTAGCTTAAGCCGTAGCCGAAGGGATACTGTACATACTCATCATAGTTGATCAGATTCTCTTCTGCGGCTGTCTCATAGAATTTGTAGCCTACATAGATACCTTCTACATAGTTGGCGAAAGCAATATTTCCCTGATATGCGCCATCAGCAGATGCGATTGCTTCTTTCAGATCATCAACATTTGTATAGGCGTTGTTGGCAATGTTGTTGATGTAAGGTGTTGCCATCAGATCCTTTACAAAGGTATCAGCAGTCTTACCGGAGGGATTTACAGAACCATTGATGATCTCACCAAGAGCTGTAAAACCGGTAGCACCTGCACCGGGAGCCAGAATAACAGCACCGATCTGCTCGTATTCGTCAACCCAGCCCAGCTCCATAGTATTGTTGGCATTGATGATAACAATAACCTTGGAGAACTCAGAGCAAACCTTTTCGATCATATCTTCCTCTGTCTTGGACAGTTCAAGATAGGACTCACCTTCTTCAAAATCATCATAGGAACCGTTATTGGTATAGGAAGCGTTCATGTAGCCGTAGTTGTCCGGTACTACAGAGGTAGTTGCTGCCTCATTGTAGGTACCCTTGATTACAGCGTTCATATCTGTGGGAAGGTCAGCGCCCTCACCACCGGAACGTCCGATAACGATAACAGCTGTGTCAGAAAAGCTCTTTGCCTCTGACATAATAGAATCTGTATAGCTGTCCACTGTGGGCTCCGGAAGGGTCCAATCCTGCTCGCTCATGCCGATGCTGGGACGGTCTGCCCGGTATGTAGTATACAGATCTGTCAGAGTCTGGTTGGTTGAGTATCCTGCATCCTGCAGAGACTGTAAAATACCTACTGCTGTAGATGAATCAGAGGAACCGGAACCGGTACCACCATACAGAGGATTCGTGGAATCCCAACCAAATACATTCAGTGCCGTAGTGTCGGAAGATAAGGGAAGAAGTCCTTCGTTCTTTACCAGAACCATACCTTCTTCACCGATCTTTGTGATGGTTTCCTTACTCTGGGCAACGGTCTCATCGGAAAGAGATACCTTTGACGCATTTAAGAAACCGGAAACGTTGGTATACATGGGTCCATAGCAGATCATGTTAACGAGAATGGCTATAATGGCGACAAAAGCCAATACAGCCTGCCAGCGAACAATGTGCTTAAATCCCTTTTTAGCCTTGCATGCAGCGATCAGTACGACAATCATTGCAACAAAGACAATGAGAATCACATAAATATAACCGCTCAGCTGGGTAAGATAGGACTGTAAGTCCGCCTCGCTGACACTGAAGCCGCTCATAATGGGGCCCAAAATACGTGCCAATAAGTTAATCATGGGTTATTCCTCCTTTTCCTGTACAACTTTTTGCTTTTCTATGTTACCATGCCTTTTCAATTTGTATATTTTTCATTCACAAAATGCACATATACTTCACAAAATGCAAAAACCGCACAAAGAAACGAAGTTTATACACGTTTCTTTGTGCGGTTTTACACAACTCCATATTATCCGTCAGCCATCAGGGTTTATAAGGTTTGGGAATCAGGATGTGCAGCTCAAACCAGTTTTCCTTTTTATCTACCGATACGCTGCCGCCATATTTTTCCACGGAATATTGAATACTTTTCAGGCCATAGCCGTGATTGTGGGTATCTGCCTTTGTTGTCAACAGCAGACCGCCCTTCTCCCGTTTCAATTCCTGCTCACAGTAATTGGATATCTCTATCAATACGAAATTTTTCTTGGCATAAATTTTCAGATGAATCAGCCTTTTCTGGGGATCCTGGAGAAATACCACGCTTTCCAGCGCATTGTCCAACGCATTTCCGAAAATAGCACAGATATCCGTGACATGCATAAAATCCAGAAGCGTGCCGTCCGCCACACAGGTGATCTGTACCTTATTTTTTCTGGCCTGAAGGATCTTGGCTCCCAGAATGGTGTCCAGCACCTGATTGCCGGTGGATTCCACCAGCTGATTATCCCAGAGCTCCTTTTCCATGGCGTCCAGCCAGGCTGCCCTCTTTTTTGCATCCTGCTCTCCCCGGAGTCCCACGATCTGGTGCTTCAGATCATGGTATTTAATATGCACCAGCTCCATGCTGTTCTGGTAATTTCGGTATTGGTCATACTGATTTTTCAGGGCAGATTTTACGGACATGACCTCCATCTCCGCAATGTACTCTCCGATCCGGCTCTGGAAGGCATACTGGGTAGCCAGGCCCACCGCATCCACCAGGGTCCGGATATGGAAGGCATCCGTCTGTATCGTACTGCTAAAGGGAGTATTGCTAAGCACAAAGCTCAGGTTGCTGAAGGCAAAGGTAACAATGGTAATGCCCAGCACTACCACCAGCTCATGCCAGGAGATCTGCTTCAGAAAGGCAGAGGTCATAATGGATTTTTCCAGGCGATAGGCTATATAAAATACGAGGGCGTATACCACCACCAGCATTAACAGCTGCAGCCACAGGGCACCAAAGCCCATTCTTTCCAGAAAGCTGTACAGCTGCCATTCCAGGGAGGCTGCAAACTCCGCCAGGAGAAAGGCCCTGGCGCAGCAGTAACCGGTCTGGATCCAGTTCAGATTCCCCGCCCACACCAGATAGGCATACATAAGACCGGCTGCCACCAGCATACACAGCAGCCAGAAAGCCGTGGGCACATCATCCGTCAGTACCAGAAACAGGATCTGCACCCCCAGGATCATACAGCTGACAACATAAAACTTTCCCCGGGTTCTGGTTCTTTCCACGGTGTACAGGTAAACCACACAGGAAAGCCACTCCGCAAGAGCCGTATATATCCGGGGAATATCCGAATATACATAGTTCATTACTGTATCACCTCACCCATATACTCTGTCAGAGCTTCCATAAAAGGTTTGCGTTTCATCCGGCCAATGGGCAGTGGCTGATTATGCACGATGCAGCAGCCGTCCTTCACACTGTCCACGTACCGCATATTCACCAGATAGCCCTTGTTGCTCCGGAAAAAGCCGTAGGGCAACAGACAATCCTCCAGTGCTTTCATGGTGCCCCGGGATATAATACTTCCCATCTTTGTCTTGTAGATCAGCTTGTGTCCCTGGCTTTCAATATAGTAAATATTTTCCATGCTCAGCTTCTGCACACCGCCGTCCACAGGGATCGTAATATAGTGCTGATCGTTGCGTTTCAGGCGCCGGATCGCTCTGTCCAGCTTCTGGGAGAAAGCAAAATATTCCACCGGCTTCAAAATGTAATCCAGGGCATCCACCTGATAGCCCCGGACAGCATACTGGGTCATATTGGTGATAAACATAATGATCACGGCCTGATCCAGCTTGCGGATATGCTCTGCCGCCGACATACCATCCATAAACCGCATCACTATGTCCATAAGAATAATATCGTACTCTCCCGTATATTTCTCTACGATCTCGTCTCCATCCTTAAAACAGGTAATCTGTATCTCATTTCCGCTTTCCCGGCTGTAGTGCTGCACGTACTCCACCAGCTGGTTAGTGAAAATCTCCTCATCATCGACAATGGCTACTCGTATCATGCTCCTTCCTCCTTCTCTGATACCATGAAACGATGAACGGTTTCTCCCATGCTGTCGATAGGTTGCTGTCAAAACAGGGCTGTCCCCTGTTGTCTGTAAACAAATATGTACTAATATCATATTATGTATATTTTAATTATAAGTAAATCTCCCGGTATTTTCAATCAGAAAAGTGTTCACTCACGTGCTTAATTTGTTTCGTATTTTTCACCAATTCCCCTCTCATGCATATACTAAGGGCAAGAACATTCACGGAAGTCTCTATGAAACGTAAACTTTGGTCCTGTGTTGTGTCTCTGGTGCTGGCTTTTTCCGCTGTGGGGTGCGGTGCGGCCGCCGAAGAAGCCGATACCGCCACTTCCATCACCCTCAACGAGGTGGCTCACTCGGTTTTCTATGCACCTATGTATGTTGCTATTGAGGAGGGATATTTTTCTGCGGAAGGGATCCAGCTGGAGCTGGTGACGGGGTATGGTGCCGACAAGACCATGACGGCACTTTTGTCCGGAGAGGCGGATATCGGCCTGATGGGCGCCGAGACTACGATCTATACCTATCTGGAACAGACAGATGATCCGGTGATCAATTTTGCCCAGCTGACCCAGCGGGCAGGAAACTTTCTGGTAGCCCGCACACCGGACGAAAACTTTACCTGGGATAAGCTCATTGGCAAGGATGTGCTGGGCGGTCGGGCAGGAGGTATGCCTGAAATGGTATTTGAGTATATTCTGAAGCAGCAGGGTATCGATCCCGCCCAGGTAAATATCGACCAGAGCATCGATTTCGGTTCCACGGCGGCTGCTTTTTCCGGAGGAAAGGGGGACTATACGGTGGAATTTGAGCCCTCGGCTACCGCTCTTGAATCTGCGGGAGAGGGCTATGTGGTGGCTTCTCTGGGGGTAGAGTCCGGCTACGTTCCCTACACCTCCTTTGCCGCAAAGGCCAGTTACCTGGAAGCCAACAAAGAGGCCATACAGAGATTTACCCATGCTTTGCAGCAGGGAATGGACTACGTGAATACCCATTCTCCGGAGGAAATTGCCGCCGTCATTTCCCCACAGTTTCCGGAAAATGATCTGGATTCCCTTACCGCCATTCTGACCCGGTACCAGGAGCAGGACACCTGGAAGGAAAATCTGATCTTCACCCAGGAAAGCTTTGACCTGCTGCAGGATATCCTGACCTCTGCCGGTGAGCTTTCCGCTCCTGTACCCTATACCGATCTTGTTACCACCACCTACGCAGAGGAAGCCGCTTCACCGACACCGCAATAAACCGCTTCATAAAAAATGCTCCCGGGTGTATGCCTCCCGGGAGTTTTCTTTATCCTTTATACTGTTCTTTCAAAAAACGAATCTCTTCTGCATATCCTTCCAGCTCATTGGGAGTTTCCAGATATACGGGAATGCCCTGCAAAGCGGGATGGTTGATCACCTGTACCAGCGCCTCTGCGCCGATACTGCCCTGGCCTATTTTTTCATGGCGATCCTTGTGACTGGCAAAGGGATTTTTGCTGTCGTTAAGGTGAATGGCCTTTATCCGGGACAGACCGATGCAGGCATCAAATTTTTCCAGCACACCATCCAGATCCCCAACAATATCGTAGCCGCCATCATAGATGTGGCAGGTATCCAGACACACTCCAAGGTGATCCTGCAGCTCTACTCTGTCCAGAATTTCCCGCAGCTCCTCAAAGCTTCTGCCTACCTCACTGCCCTTTCC
>CAZUBP010000009.1:11066-13066 GCA_964618605.1 uncultured Lachnospiraceae bacterium
CCATGCTCCTTTGCATAGGCGTGGTATCGTTTCACATCCTCCGGATCAATGGCCTTTGCCTTGCTGCCCCGGGGATTTCTGGTAAAAAACTGAAAGGTGTTGGCGCCTATGGCCACTGCCTCCTGCCCCATATGGTAAAACCCGGCGGAGGAGGAAAGGTGACATCCTATCGTCAGCATAGCTATTCTCCTTATAATTCACAGTTATTAACAGTTCTTGGGAAGGGAATGACATCTCGAATATTGCCCATTCCCGTAATATACATCACGCAGCGCTCGAAGCCCAGGCCGAAACCGGCATGGTGGGTGGAGCCATAGCGGCGAAGATCCAGATAGAAGCCGTAGTCCTCCTCCTTCAGTCCCAGCTCCTGCATACGCTTTAGCAGCACCTCGTAGGAATCCTCTCTCTGACTGCCGCCGATAATCTCCCCGATGCCCGGCACCAGACAATCCATAGCGGCAACAGTTTTGCCGTCATCATTTTGCTTCATATAAAAAGCCTTGATTTCCTTGGGATAATCCGTCACAAATACAGGACGCTTGAAAATCTGCTCTGTAAGGTAACGCTCATGCTCCGTCTGGAGATCACAGCCCCAGGAAACCTTGTAGGCAAACTGATCGTTGTGCTTTTCCAGCAGCCGGATAGCCTCTGTATAGGTTACGTGACCGAATTCGGCAGCAGCTACATGCTCCAGACGCTGGATCAATCCTTTATCTACATAGGTATTAAAGAAGGCCATTTCCTCCGGGGCATTGTCCAGCACATACCGGATAATATATTTCAGCATGCTTTCCGCCAGCATCATATCATCCTGCAGATCCGCAAAAGCCATTTCCGGCTCGATCATCCAGAATTCCGCCGCATGACGGGTAGTGTTGGAATTTTCCGCCCGGAAGGTAGGGCCAAAGGTATAGATATTCCGGAAGGCCTGAGCAAAGGTCTCTCCGTTCAGCTGACCGCTGACGGTAAGATTGGTCTCTTTCCCAAAGAAATCCTGACGGTAATCTATCTTTCCCTCCGGTGTTCTGGGAGGATCATCCGGATCCAGGGTAGTTACCCTGAACATTTCTCCGGCACCCTCACAGTCGCTTCCGGTGATCAGCGGCGTATGCACATAGACAAAATCCCGTTCCTGGAAGAAGCGGTGTATGGCATAGGCGATCAGAGAACGTACTCTGAATACCGCCTGAAAGGTATTGGTTCTGGGACGCAGATGGGCAATGGTACGAAGGTATTCCAGGCTATGGCGCTTTTTCTGCAGGGGATAATCCGGTGTGGACTCTCCCTCCACCAGAATCTCCTCTGCCTGAATCTCAAAGGGCTGTTTTGCCTGGGGTGTTTCCGTGAGAATACCCCGCACAATAACTGCCGTACCCACATTCAGATGGGCAATGGTGTCAAAATTTCCCAGCTTATCCCCATATACTACCTGCACAGGCTCGAAAAACGTGCCGTCATGGACGACCAGGAAACCGAAGCTTTTGGAGCCCCGATTGCTTCTCACCCAGCCGCCGATGCTGATTTCTTTGCCATAATAGGCTTCTTTTTCCCGAAATATGGTTCTGACCGTTGTTAACTCCTGCATGGTATCTGATTTACTCCTCAAAATTCTTGATATAGGTGATAAAGTGGTTGCCGCTGGCCTCAAACAGCGCTGTGCTGTCGTTCATGCCGCCGTAGTAGGTCTCCTGTTTTTCCGGATCATACAGCAGTACATTGTAATAATCGTATCCTACGATCAGGGTATAGCCGTCGGCGGTCTCTGCAGCCACAGCCCTTCCCTCACTGACAAAGTACAGTACCTCTTCCAGGGTACAGCCGCTGAGATCCAGTACAGTGTAATCCTCTCCCAACAGCTGGGCGCACTCCTCTGCACTGGTGGGGATCTGCAGGATCTCCTGGGGCAGATTATCCAGACTGGGGGGAGCCGTATCCGACTTGTTGCCTCGTTCCCAAATATACTGCTGGTCAGTGTTCAATACACTTCCCATATATTCATC
>CAZUBP010000009.1:13166-15907 GCA_964618605.1 uncultured Lachnospiraceae bacterium
CCTGCTGTGCCACGCCATATACCAGATCCTCATTCAAAAAGCCCAGCAATCTCAGATAACTGCCTGTGGCTGCGCTGATCTTGTGGGTCTCTCCCGTCTCCAGATCCAGCATGGTGACCGATATAGTAGCATCGGGATCCATCTGATCAGACCAGGCAATGGTTTTCTGGGTGGTAGAGGTAACAAAACAGCTCTCCTGAATATTTTCCAACAGAGTCTCCACGGCGCCGTCATCCAGATTGATCTTGTACAGGGTATCGTTGATGCGCACATACCAGAGATTTTCCGAGGTAATATAGGAGAAATCTCCCAGCTCCTGCTCCAGACATTCCACAGATACATCACAGGGCACAAACATCTGCTCCTTACTGATATTCTGCTGGGGATCATAATGGTAAACAGCTACGCCTACCTGTCCCTCGTAGCGATCCGTGTTCATATAGCCATATACCAGGAAATCCACGGCACCTGTCTCTTCTACACGGATGATCTTGATCTTATGGTTCTGGTTGAGCTCCCGCATATCCAGCGCATCGCTGGTACGGAAGCTGAATATTTTGGTGAGCTTGCTGGAGGTCCTATGGAAGGTGTACAGTTCTCCAGCCTGCACAAAGGCTGCAATATCCGCATTGGCATCGGTAACCACATCTGTGTCATCAGAGCCAATACCTACACAAAGACCGCTTTTGCTTACGTCCACATTGTCCATATCCAGCAGCTGCTCAGTATTTCTGTCGAAATTCAGCAGCATGACACGGGAGCTGGCGTAGCGCATACGGTAAAACTCCGTTACATAGAAATACTCCGTGTTTTCTGCCTCATTCACTGAGGAAACCACATACTCCATGGTAATGCTGCAGGTGGTCTCGTTGATCTCCCGGATCACCGGCACTGCCTTTTTGGCGATCTGGGGATTTAAGCTGCCCCAGGTTACCCGACTGTAGGTGGAATTAATATCCACACTGGCCAGATCCGTATTGCTGGTATCTCCGTTGGACTCCAGATAGGTGGTCAGCGACTTGGCAGAATCCTTATTCACGGCTTTGTCATAGAAATCGTTGACAAAATCCAGATACTGGGAAACGTTTAAGCCTGCCCGCTGAAGCAGTCGCCCATAATAATACAGCTTTTCCCCGCTGTCCAGAGTAATGGTATAACGGATCAGATACTCCTGATTCATGAGCACCGGCTCCTTCAGGGTAAACTCTATCTCCGCTGTGCCTTCCATTGTTGCCGGGAGGCTCAGCTTCTGCTCCTCCACCGTGGTGGAAAGATCCGGTGTGGTCACCATGTAGGAAATACTGGAGATGGCGGCATTGTTGATATCCACCACCAGATCCAGCTTCCGGTCTGTATCCATGGGAGTGATGCCCTCACGGATCGTATTCTGCTGCATCTTTTTGGTATAGCCATACATGGGATTCACAACGGTATCCGCTGTTTTCATGTACAAAACCGGCATGGATGCCGATGCAAAATCTGTAGTATTTACTGTCTCTCCACGGTTAAACACACTGGAGAAAAAAATCACCGATGCAAAAAATGCGATCAGAAGAACAGGTATACGCAGTAAAACCTTCTTCATTTATGCTAAAACCTCCGCAATTTCTTTTGAAAATATAGTAAATGCCTTGTTGTCAGGGGTATGTACAAAGGTCATGGGTTTCCCTGTCACAGGATGACAAAAGCTGAGCTTACCGGCACACAGGCCGATACCCCGCTGTCCCGGTATCCTTTCGGCTCCGTACCGGACATCTCCCCAAATGGGCATTCCTGCATGGGACAGCTGACACCGGATCTGGTGATACCGCCCCGTCTCCAGCTCCACAGCCAACAGACTTCTGGCTGCCCGGTCCGGTTCCTCCTTTGTGGGAGCAATACTTCCCAGCACCCGGTAACTAAGCACCGCTTTCTTTGCCGAAGGATCCTTTTCCCCGGCTACCACAGCCTGGGCACCCTGCTTTTTCAGAAAATCCGTCAGGGTCACCGTTTTCCCGAAGGGGATATTTCCCTGGACTACAGCCAGGTAGGATTTCTGCATAGTGTGCGCAGTCAGCTGTTTGCTGAGCCGGGCTGCCGCCTCTTTTGTCCTGGCAAACACCAGTATCCCTTCCACAGGCTGATCCAGGCGATGAACGACCCCCAGATAGGGGATCCTCTCCCGGGAGGATGCTGCCAGATAATTTTTCAATATACTTTCCATGTCCGGCTGGCCTACAGAGGCATGCTGCACAGCCACACCGGCTTCCTTTATGACAACCAGAATATGCTTGTCCTCATATATAATTCTGGGATTATTCATATTTACATCCTGTCTTTTGTTTTGCTTTTTAGCGCACAATAGACCGCTGTGGGAAAACGCTTATTTTCCGTGAACAGCAGTCTATACTATGCCTTATATTTATCGCAGCAGGTTACCCAGTACACCGTAGGACACGATGGACATAATAACCGCTGCCAGTGCTACTCCCAGCAATATGGCTACAGAGGATTTTTTCACATCCACCTGTAAAAGGGAGGCGATCAGCGCTCCCGTCCATGCGCCGGTACCCGGAAGGGGGATCCCCACAAAGAGTACCAGACCCAAAAACTCATATTCCCGAATACGATCACTTTTGCCCAGTGCTCTGGCCTCCAGCTTTTCCACCAGGGGACGGAAGGTCTTTGTCTTTTTCAGCCAGCCGAAAATCTTGCGGATAAACAGCAGGATGAAAGGAATGGGCAGCAGATTTCCGATCACA
>CAZUBP010000010.1:0-1853 GCA_964618605.1 uncultured Lachnospiraceae bacterium
CTTAATGCTATAGCCAGTAACTTTGTTATTTTCTTTGCTTTCATTTCTTTTTCTCCTTATCGCTTACAATTTTTCCTTTTTTCTACTTCTCTGCTTTGCTTTATTCCTTAACGGCACATTCGCCAACACATATCTTTACTGCAGCGATATCTTCCCTTTCTTGTGTACATGTTTGTTCCCTCCTGATGTACCCCATACTACCACGTATCCGAGCAATAGCGCCAATACATAAAAACTGGCACTTGTAATAGTTTCTCTCTATTACAAGTGCCAGTTTCCCGTTTCCTTTGTGTTTGTTTTTAGTCTTCTCTGTCATCCAGAGCCTTTTTCAGTTCGATCATCTTATCCCGCAGCTCGGCTGCTGCCTCGAAATTCAGATCTGCGGCTGCACGAAGCATCTGCTTTTGTACGTCCCCGATAAGCTTTTTCAATTCCTTTTGATCCATGGATTCCGGATCCTTTTCCAGCTTCTTCTCCGTCCGGGCCACTTCCTTGGATATGCTGATCAGTTCCCTGACAGCCTTCTGAATGGTAGTGGGGGTAATGCCATGGGCTTCGTTGTAGGCCTGCTGGAGCTCACGACGCCGTTTTGTCTCCTCTATGGCCCTTTCCATGGAATCCGTCACCATATCGGCATACATGATAACATGACCCTGGGCATTTCTGGCCGCCCGGCCAATGGTCTGGATCAGAGAGGTTTCCGATCGCAGGAAGCCCTCCTTGTCCGCATCCAGGATCACCACCAGGGATATTTCCGGTATATCCAAGCCCTCCCGCAGCAGGTTAATACCCACCAGGACATCAAATACATCCAGACGCATGTCCCGGATGATCTCCGCCCGCTCCAGGGTATCAATGTCGGAATGGAGATACCGTACCCGGATACCCACTTCCTTCATATAATCTGTCAGATCCTCTGCCATACGTTTGGTAAGAGTCGTCACCAGCACCTTGTTATGGTGCTCCGTCTCCTTCTGGATCTCACCGATGAGATCATCGATCTGTCCCTCTATAGGACGAACGGAAATCTCCGGATCCAAAAGGCCGGTGGGCCGCAATAGCTGTTCCGCCCGCAAAAGCTCATGATCCGCCTCGTAATCCCCGGGGGTAGCGGAAACAAAGAGGATCTGGTCTATCCGTTCCTCAAATTCCGTGAAATTTAGGGGGCGATTGTCCAGAGCGGAGGGCAGGCGGAAGCCATACTCCACCAGAGTGCGCTTCCGGGACTGATCCCCGGCATACATGCCTCTGACCTGAGGAAGGGTGATATGGGATTCATCCACAATGATCAGAAAATCATCTTTAAAGTAATCGATCAGGGTATAAGGCGGTTCCCCCGCCTTCAATCCGGAAAAATACCGGGAATAATTCTCTATACCGGAGCAGAAGCCTGTCTCCTTGAGCATTTCCATATCGAAATTCGTACGTTCCCAGATACGCTGGGCCTCAATAAGCTTATCCTCGCTTTTAAAATACCGCACCTGTTCTTCCAGCTCTTCCTCGATCTCTGCTGCCGCCTGACGGATCTTTTCCGGTGCCACCACATAGTGGGATGCCGGGAAAATAGCTGCATGCTTCAGCTCGCTTACTGCCTCTGTGGTGAGTACATCCCGCTCCGTAATGCGGTCGATCTCGTCCCCGAAGAATTCTATGCGAATAAAGGTATCGCCGTAGTCTGCCGGAAAGACATCCAGCACATCTCCGTGTACCCGGAAGGTACCCCGGTGAAAATCCAGCTCATTTCGATCATACTGTATATCGATCAGTTCCCTCACGATCTCGTCTCTGTCCTTTTCCATACCCGGGCGCAGAGAAATGATCATGTTCTGGTAATCCTCGGGACTACCGATACC
>CAZUBP010000010.1:1953-15777 GCA_964618605.1 uncultured Lachnospiraceae bacterium
TGAGCCAAAATCAGGGTCGGCTTATTTAACTGCTGAATCACATTGGCCATGGTAAAGGTTTTGCCGGAGCCGGTAACCCCCAGCAGGGTCTGGCATTGATTGCCCTCCTTAAAGCCCTGCACCAGCTTTTCTATGGCCTGGGGCTGATCTCCGGTAGGCTGAAATTCAGAGTGTAAAACAAAATGATCCATGAAGGTTCCTCCTGCTTATTCCGGCTGCAGGGCAAATTCCATAAACACCGGATTGTGGTCAGAGTACATAAAGTCCAGATCAATGGTTTCATAGGACATCATATCAATATTATCGGAATAGATGAAGGTATCCAGGATCCAGCGATCGTTGGTGCCATCGTAAGCCCGGCCGGTATCACGGCAGGTGGCTGCCAGCTCCATTTTCAGCGTTTCCGTCATATATTTGGCACCAATGGTAAAGCCCTCGGGAACCGCATCAAAATCAAAGGGCTTAGCCCAGCTCTCGGACTCCGTCACAGCATTTCCGAAATATTCATTGGAGTTGCCGATCATGTCATGGTTAAAGTCTCCACCTACGATAACATAATTACCCTTCTCATACTCTGCTGTCATATCCGCAAAAAGCATTTTTCTCTGATTTTCCATAATCTCTTCATCTGCACCATAGGCGGAAAGATGCACATTGATCAGCACCAGCTCCTTTCCATTGTCCACAGAAATGCGATTTATGGTGTAGCAGCGATCCAGATCAAGGAATTTGCTGAAGCTCTCGGAAATCGGAAGGCTTCTGCGCAGAGTATCCTGGATCTCGATATCCGAGCAAAGGGCAATACCTGCCTTGGACTTTCCATGGGGCTGATACAGGGGCCAGAACAGGAAAGCCGAATCGTAATTCACAGCAAAAGCCGAGGTATAGTCAGGCAGAAGGGAACGCACCAGCTCATACTCATCCAAATGATGGGATCTGGTAGCATCCACATCCAGCTCCTGAAACAGCAGGAAATCGGGATCATATTCCTCCAGGCTCTGTACTGCCCCGGTAATGCTGTTCTGGGCACTTTCCTTACTCTCTGCCCAGGACTGGGTACCTCCGTCCATAAAGAAATCAAAATCCTGGGTGTAGGCGCCAAAGCCCATATTCATAGTTACAATACGATAGGTTTCCCCTGCCTTGGCCTGGGACTCCACTGTTGTCCCCCCTGCAGGCTCATCCGCTGTGATGGTCTGGTTATCCTCTATTCTGTGGTAGGACAACACCACATATAAGAGATATACGACAACGATCACTACCAGCGCTGCCAGCAAAATCGCAACGCCCTTTACTATCTTTTTCAATGTCTTTTTCATAGGCTCTCCTTTTCCTTTGTTGTTATGCATTTGGCTTTATTATATCGTAATCCCCGGGGAAAGTACAGGTGCAGCGCCCTTCTCTTCCCTTCCGGGACTCATATTGACTTTAAACTCCGGACATACTACAATACAGTTATGCAGACGAATCTGTACATTACAGGTAAACAGGAGGTAACATCATGGCAGTTTTGGATGGTTGCGAAGGAAAGCACAAAACACCGATTCCGGAGGATCGCATTTGTCCCCAGTGTGGCAAAGAGGTAGAGGTTTTCACCTCCCGGGGAAAGATCATTGAAGATACGCCCTGCGACTGTGGCTATGTATTCAAAGCCGAAGGTTCCGGCATCACCGTACCCCAGGATCAGGAGTAGAACTGAAGAAGGCGTGCTGTTTTTAACACAGCACGCCTTTTTTTCATTTACACAACATTTCTAGCGATAATCTCCAAGAAAGAACAGGGCCATGGTGCCGGGGCCGGAATGGGCGCCGATGGTAGCACCTACATAGTTGATCATCACTTCACTGTCCGGATACTTGTTTCGAAGCTCTCTGGCCAGCATATCGGCTTCCTCACGGCAGTCTCCGTGGCTGATCATGAAAATGGGATTCTTATCCCTGTAGGAACCAATTCGCTCCTCCATCATGTCCAGCAGCTTCATAATAGAATGCTTCCGGCCTCTGACCTTGGACAGGTTGATGAGATGGCCCTCATTGTCCACGTGAAGCATGGGCTTAATATTGATAACGGTTCCCAGAATAGCCGTAGCCTTGGACACTCTGCCTCCCCGGTAGAGATGGAAAAGGTCATTTACCGTAAACACATGGCACAGATGCAGCTTGTTTTCTTCCAGCCAGGCCACCGTCTCCTCCAGACTTTTTCCTTCCTGTTTCAGTCTGGTGGCGTACCATACCAGCATACCTTCTCCCATGGAAGCACTCAGGGAATCTACCACCTCTATCCGCCGCTCAGGATACTTTTCCCGCATCTGCTCAGCTGCCAGACGGCTGGAATTGTAGCTGCCGCTTAAGCCTGAGGAAAAGGCGATATGCAAAATATCGATTCCCTGCTGAAGATAGGGTTCCCACAGTGCGCAGGCCTCCTGGGCATTGTACTGGGTCGTTGTGGGCATGGAGCCCTCCCGCATTCTGCCATAAAATTCTGCCACCGGCAGCTCTGTCTCTCTGGTATACTGCTCTTTATTCAGCACATAGGGCAGAAACAGAAAATCCACATCGTTTTCTTCATAGAAAAAATAGGGCAAATCTGCCGTATTGTCCGTTGTAATCTTATATAATGTTTCCATACAGCCTCCTGTGTATCTGTAATACCGTAGTTAATCTACATAAATTATACACAAAAAGCACAATATTGTATATTCCTTTTCAAAAAAATACGGCAGGGATACACTCCCTGCCGCAATACATTTACTTATGCAAGTATGGCCTTATCGTTGGCAAATTCTTCCCCTGATACCACCTCAAACTGGTGCATCAGATCTGCCACGGTGAGACGCTTCTTCTCTTCTCCGGATATATCCAGGATGATCCGTCCTTCGTGCATCATCACCAGACGATTGCCATGCATGATGGCGTCCTTCATATTGTGGGTAACCATCAGGGCTGTCAGGTGATGTTCATCGATGATCTGATCCGTCACCTTCAGCACCTTCTGTGCCGTCTTGGGATCCAGAGCCGCTGTGTGCTCGTCCAGAAGCAAAAGCTTCGGTTTCTGCAGAGTTGCCATCAACAGAGTCAAGGCCTGTCTCTGACCACCGGAAAGAAGTCCCACCTTGCTGGTCAGACGATCCTCCAGACCCAGATCCAGGATCTTCAGCATCTGGCGATACTCATCCTTTTCCTTATGGGTAATACCCCATCCCAGGGTACGTTTCTTTCCCCTGCGGGCTGCCATGGCCAGATTCTCCTGAATCTCCATAGTGGCTGCCGTTCCTGTCATGGGATCCTGAAAAACCCGTCCCAGATAGGCCGCACGAACATGCTCCGGCTGACCGGTAATATTGATACCATCTACCAGAATAGCCCCCTGATCCACAGGCCATACACCAGCTATAGCATTTAATGTGGTGGATTTACCGGCGCCGTTTCCGCCGATCACCGTACAGAAATCCCCATCATTCAGATGGAGGCTTACGCCCTCCAGTGCTTTCTTTTCGTTAATTGTACCTGCATTAAAGGTTTTATGTATATTGATCACATCCAGCATACTTATTTTCCCTCCTTTGCAGATTCTTCAGCCTTCTGCTGCAGCGCTGCCTGGGAATTTTTTGCTGCCCGGGCAAAGGAACTGCTGCTCTGTGCTCTCAGGTAGGGAACAGCCAGGAAAATAGCCACGATCACTGCGGTAAAAAGCTTCAGGTCATTGGAATTCAGCTTCAGCCACAGTACAACGCCGATAACAATGTAATAGATCACACCACCTAAAGCCACAAAAACCATGCGCAGCAGGAAGTTCATGTGATGTCTTACAAGGGCATTTCCCAGCACCTCGCCGATAATAACAGCTGCCAGACCGATAACAATGGCACCACGTCCCATATTGATATCGGAATAGCCCTGATACTGGGCCATCATACCGCCGGACATAGCCACAATAGCATTGGAGATCGCCAGTGCCAGCACCTTCATGGTGTTGATATTTACGCCGTTGGCCTTACTCATGGCCGGATTGCAGCCGGTAGCACGGATAGCGGAACCGATCTCCGTACCGAAAAACCAGTACAGAAAAGCGATCAGCAGCACAACGAAAATCAGTGTGACCAGGATAGCCATGCCAATATTTCTGGCGGATACCAGTAAAGCGTAATTATTGACATTGATGGCTTTGTTAGCCGCCATACCCATGATATGCAGATTGACGGAATACAGGGCGATCTGTACCAGAATACCGGAAAGGATGGGGGGAATACCCAGTTTGGTGTGCAGAAGGCCGGTAACAAGGCCGGAAGCCAAACCTGCCAATGCAGCCACAAACAGTGCAAACCCCACCGGCATACCTGCCAGCGTCAACATAATGGTGACGGCACCTCCTGTTGCGAAGGAGCCGTCTACCGTAAGATCAGCGAAATCCAGCAATCTGAAGGTTACAAAGACACCCAGTGCCATGATACCCCAGATCAGTCCCTGTGCTGTACAGCCCGGAAGGGCCGCCAGCAGATTCAGGGGGTTTAAAGATGCAAGATAACTCATAATACCATTCTACCTTTTATTTTATTTCCTGTTTTTATTCAGCAGTCTCAATGGCTACGTAGTCATCCGGAACGGTAATGCCTAAAGCTTCACAGCGGTCAGCCATGTACTCGTAGGTAACGTTGGGAGCATACTGAATATCCATAGTAGAAACGTCTGCGCCGTTCTCCAGGATCTCATAAGCCATTTCACCGGTAGCATAACCGATATCATAGTAGCTGATAGACAGAGTAGCGACACCACAGCCCTCACAGATACCTTCCTCACCGGCAACGATGGGAACGCCTGCGGGAGATGCTACATTATCAATAGCCTCTGTACAGGATGCTGCTGTATTATCTGTGGGGATATACAGTACATCAGAATCGTTGCAGGCAGACTGTGTTACCTGAGCAACGTCATTGGAATCTGCGAAAGTATATTCTGTTACATTGTAACCCATATCTGTCAGAGCAGCTGTGATCACAGTTGACTGATATTTAGAGTTGGGCTCTGCGGAGCAATACAGGATACCTACGTTCTTGGCATCCGGGAACAGTGTCTGAATCATTTCAGCCTGCTGCTCCAGGGGAGCCAGATCAGATGTACCGGATACATTGGTACCGGTCTGACCTGTCCAGTCAGAAATATCCAGTGCTGTAGCGTAGTCTGTGATAGAGGTTCCCAGAATCGGGATAGTATCTGTTGCGGCAACGGCAGCCTGCAGAGCGGCTGTAGCGTTTCCTAAGATCAGGTCATATTCGCTGGTAACGAACTGGTTGCAGATAGTTGTACAGGTAGCGGAATCACCTGCTGCATTCTGCTCATCAAAGACAACACGGTCACCCAGCTTCTCTGTCAGGGCATCCTTGAAGCCCTGTGTTGCAGCATCCAGAGCTACATGCTGTACCAGCTGGCAGATACCTACGGTATAGGTTTTTCCTTCTTCTTCTGTGGCTGTGCTTTCTGCTGCTGCGGAAGCCTCCTCTGTAGCGCTGCTTTCTACCGTTGCGGTACTCTCAGCTGCTGCGGAGCTCTCTTCGCTTGCTGCGGAAGAGCTACTTCCACATGCACTCAGGCTCAATGCCATTGTCAGGGCCATTCCCATAGCTACGACTTTTCTCATTTTCATGATCCTTCTCCTTTATTCCTTTTGTACTTTAGGCTTTTATACTTTATGGTATAAAAGTCCCAATTTGTAAAAATTATACCATGTTACGGTGATATGTCAATCCTCACACCACCGAAACATGGTATATCCACTACTTTGTCTGTAAATACGATATAGCTTCTTTCAGCTGCACATCCTCTGTGGCATCCTCCGGCAGCTCTACCTCCACATCGGGAGCGATTCCCTCGCCGTGGATGCAGGTGCCGTTAGGCGTATAATAGTAGGCAATGGTCATTTTCACTGCACTGCCGTCTGTGAAGGGGAAGGTTTTCTGCACAATACCCTTTCCATAGGTCTGGGTACCGATCAGAGTGCCCACACCGTAATCCTGCACTGCACCGGCAAAAATCTCTGCGGCACTGGCAGTGCTTCCGTTTACCAGCACCACCAGGGGAATATCGATAGGCGTGTCCCCATCACAGGTGTATTCCGTCCGTGTACCGTCCTTGGTCTCTGTGTATACGATCAGACCCTCCGGCAAGATCTGCTGAAGGGTTTTCACCACGCTGGTCAACAGACCGCCGGGATTGCTTCGCAGGTCTACGATCATGGCTTCCATGCCCTGGTCCTGCAAACTTGCATATTCCTCAGCGAACTGATCGGAGGTCTGGGCGGTAAACTGCGTGATCCGCAGATAACCGATGTTGTCCTCCAGCAGGGTACTGCCAACCACCGGGATCTCTATATCCCCTTTATCTACATCCACTTCATATTCTACGTCATTCCGGCTCAGCACCATATGCACCTGCTCGGCTTCGCCGTTTTTGATGGAATCCACAACATCATCCAGCTCTGTCTCCGCACATACCATATCGTCTACTTTTACCAGAATATCACCTGCAACAATTCCAGCCTGCTCTGCAGGCGTATCCTCATAGACACCCATAATCGTAACTATACCGGTGGTACTATCCTGCTGCATGATCATGCCAACGCCCCGGTAATCTCCATTTGTGGAATTCTTGATTTCCGTATATTCCTCTGCACTGTAATAATCGGCGTAGTCATCATCTATTCCCTCCAGCATTCCCTTGAGCATGCCGTTTGTAATGCTGGCTTCATCCACATCCTGAAGATAGTTGCTTTCGATCAGACGCAGAATCAGTGCCACCTTCTGCTGGGCGATCTGCCCGGTAGGCCCCTCTGCATCACCGGTCTCTATAACAAGGAAGCGGCTTCCTGCAGCAACGACCAGCAGAGCTATTACCACTCCCAGAACAATGCCTTTCATAAAACTCTTTTTCTGTTCCATCAACCTTGCTCCTCATGTCTCATTTTATACGTATGCAAAAGGGCAGGTGATAACACCTGCCCGAAGCTTCTTCATTACACCTTCAGGTGTTTGCGAATGGTGAAGCGGCTGCCGATAAAGCCGATACCAATACCCAGAATCAGTCCCACCGGCAAAAGCACGTAGAACACCTGCTTTACATCCAGGAACTGAACAATATCGTTCAGCATATGGAAACGACTCAGTACAAAGTTTACCGTCTTTCCGTACAAAACATACACAAGTCCCAGGGGAAGTGCAGAACCTACAAGTCCCAGCACAATACCTTCCACCATGAAGGGCGCCCGTACAAAGAAATTGGTAGCACCGATCAGTTTCATAATAGCGATCTCATTGCTTCGCACCGAGATACCTACGGCAATGGTATTGCTGATAAGGAAAATGGCCACCGCCAGCAAAATAACAATGATAGCTGCAGATACATAGCCTAACAGCTTATTAAAGGTACTCAATGTTTTTGTGGCAGATTCGGAACTGTTGACCACACGAACACCGTCCAGTCCCTCCACATAGCTGATCAGATCATCCTGATTTTCAATTTCATCCACATAGATCTCATAACTGGAAAGTTTGGCCAGAGGATTATCTCCCCCAAAGCTTTCCGCAGCGGCCTCGGAACCGTTAAAATACTCTTCCTTAAAGGTATCCCAGGCTTCCTCTGCAGAAATATAATTCACCTGCACCACTTCTTCTCTGGCATTGATCAGCTCACCGATCTCATTGATCCTGCCCTGATCCAGATCTTCATCAAAGAACACGGTCATGGTGACATTGGACTCTGCATTGCGGACAATATACTGAAAATTCACTACAATAGAAAAGAAAAGGCCAAAAAGAAAAATACAGGCACTCATCGTAGCGATGGAGGCAATGGAGAACATCAGATTGCTCCAGATATTTTTGAAGCCCTGTTTGATGGCATAGATAATCGTACTAATTCTCAAGATAACCACCCTCCTGCTCATCGCTGATAATTACGCCGTTTTTCAGGGTAATTACTCGCTTCTTCATCTCATTAACGATCTCACGGTTGTGGGTAACCACCAAAACGGTAGTTCCCCGCTCATTGATCTCTTCCAAAAGACGCATGATCTCAATAGAATTGTTGGGATCCAGGTTACCGGTGGGCTCATCTGCCAGCAAAAGGTTGGGACGATTCACCAGGGCTCTGGCCAGAGCTACTCGCTGCTGTTCACCGCCGGAAAGCTCATCCGGGAAGGATTTGTACTTGGCAGCCAGACCTACCAGTGTCAGGATCTCCGGCACCCTTTTCTTAATAACTCGGTTGGGCATCTCAATAACCCGCTGAGCGAAGGCCACATTTTCATATACATTACGGTCCGGCAGCAGACGGAAATCCTGGAACACGCAGCCGATACCACGGCGGAATTTTGGAATCTTTCTGCGGCGCAGTCTGTTCACCTCGTAGCCGTTGACCTTGATGGTACCGGAGGTAGCCTCCAGCTCCTTCAGCAACAGCTTGATCAGTGTGGACTTTCCGGAACCACTGTTTCCTACAATAAAAACAAATTCTCCTTTATTTATATGTAAGGATATATTGTTAATGGCAGGCTGTCCCTTGGCATTATAGGACTTGGTAACGCCATCTAACGTAATCATAGTATTCCTCCTTTATATCTTTACTATCTCCCCATAGTCGTACTTATCCCACTGATTGTAAACCATTTTCTTCAAAAAGAAAAGGGATTTTGTAACATTTTTAACATTTTCATAATATTTCCACAATTTCTATACTTCCCACTGTTTTTCCAGGTAGCGTCCCGTTACCTTATAGAAATTTTCCATCTGCCGGATATAGGCAAAATCCTTGCCGAAGATCCTTTTTTCCGCCTCCAGATCCTCTTCCTCCCCGGCGAAAATACCCAACACCGATACCCCGTTATTTCTGAGATTGCGGATCTCCTGGGCGGTATCCCTGATGGCATATTCTCCCTGATAGGGCTGGGGATTCCGGGCATTAGGCCGGTTGGCAATAACATCATAGGGCCGCCCGTCACTTAGGATCAGGAGGATCTTTTTCTCTTCTTCCCTATTCAGAAGATCCCCCGCTACAGCCCGGATAGCCAGTCCGTCCCGATTGTTGGAGGAGGTGGTAAATTCCAGGATCTGCCGGTTTGCCTCCGGGGGATCGTCGTAGTCCCGGTACTGCTGAAGGATCGTATAATCCCAGAAGGTACAAAATCCGTTCACCCGATGGGGAATATGCACGTTGCTGAGAGCCTGCATAAGAATATAGGCCTGCATAGCCACCTGTTCCTGACGCACCCGCTGGGAACCACTGGCATCAATAAGGATCTCCACCACCAGCTCCTGCTGCATTTCCTTTTTTTCCTGAATAAACAGCTTGGGATCCCGCAGCCGGCCGGCCTGCCATACCCGGGAAGCCATAAGGGTACCGCTGTCTGCCGGAATATAGGAGATCTCATCGTGAAGGCTCATGGCCTTTTTCAGCAGCTGGGTCAGCGCCTGTATATTTTGCCACACCGTACTGAAATTGGTTTTCAGGCAGTTCTCGTTTCTGTGTTTTTGCCGCAGGGCATAGGCGTACTGATAATTGTTGCACACAGGATCGTTTAAAATGCCCTTGGTATAATAGAGGCCGCAATCCCCGTGTATGCCCCGGCAATACCGATAATTGTTCTTTTTCTCTTCCAGGGGAGCCATATAGGTACGGCCGAAATTGCGTTCAATATAGCTGTATACTTTGGCAAAATCCTCCTCTGTCACAAAGGTGATCTTTTTCTGTCCCGGCTGCAGCGGCTTTTGTTCCTCCCGGTTTTTCTCCCGGTGGGTGGCCACCATCTCCCGGCTCATTTTTTCCAGGATATCCTCCAGGTTTTCCTCGATCATATCCTCCGACAGGAAATCTCGCCAGTCAAATTCCTGCATTTCCTCCAGGGTTACCGCCAAAACATCCTGCAGAGAACCCCGCTTTCTCAGAAATGTGGGATCTATCCAGGCATTGTACAGCTCGTCCAGACGGGCGATCAGCTCCTCGGTATCCGTCACCGAACAGATATCCAGCAGAAGCTCCAGACGGCCATGGCTTTCCCCACCGGTGATCCTGTAGGTACCCAGCCAGTATTTCATCCAGGCGATCTTGGTCCGTCCAACCCGGTGAAGGGCCATCTGTTCCTCATCCTGCTGCAATATTTTCCGGAAGGCACGCTTTCGCAGGGAACGGGTTCCCGGACGATCCTGGGTGATCTTCTCGCAGATAGCCGCTTCCATGCAAAGCTGGGCCAGATTCATCAGCTGGTTTTCGTCGGCCCCCATATATATTTTTTTCACCAGATACAGACTCAGCTTTTCCCTGTCGAAATACTGAAAAAAAGCCCCCTGCTTCACCGCATCGTAGAGGGCAATATCCGGTGCTTTTCTATACAGTTCCAGATCCGGCCGCACTGCCAGGGAATAATCCCCGCAAACGGTCCAGACCATGTTTTTTATACGGTTTTCTATTTCCAGCTGATATATGCTGATATAGCTGTCCTGCTGCTCTGTCATCCGCCGGTCTCCTTATCCTTCCCTGTATCAGAATACGTCTGCGCTGGTCCATTCCTCCGGAATGCGTACCATCACCACGTCGCTGACGATCTCCTTCTCAAAGGTATCAAAGCACTTATTTACCACGCCCATGCGCATAGCCCGAAGAGGTGAAAGGCCGCAGCGAATGGTTTTTAATGCGGCAATAATTCCCCGAAGATCCAGGGACTTGGTGGATATTTCCCCGTTTTCCGCCTTTTCCTGAAGGTCCAGAAATACGCCGATAAACTGCGCCAGTTTCTCCGGTTTTGCATCAGGGAAATCTGCCCGCAGGATCTTGTCCAGGGTCTCCTCGGACTGCTTGGGCATATCGATCACCATAAACCGGGACACCAGCGCCTCATTCAGCTCCCGTGTACCTGCATAGCCATGGTTCATGGTAGCAATAAACCGGGTGGCCTCTGCCAGATAGATCCGCTCGTATCCGGGAACGTCCATATACCGCCGATCATCCAGCACAGCATGAAGCACAGAAACCGCATCGTTCTTTGCCATATTGATCTCGTCAAGGATGCCGAAGCCCCCCTGCTCCGCACAAAGACAGATACTTCCCTTGCGCAGCTCTACCTGATTGTTCCGGAAGGTGTCTGTACCGATCAGCTCTGCACTGCCGGTCTGCACATGAAAGGATACATTGTATGCAGGGCGACCGAAAATCCAGGCCAGATTCTCCGCCAGCACATTTTTTCCTGTGGCCTTGGGGCCGGTAAGCAACAGATTTTCCCCTTCCAGAATACCGGTGATAGCCATTTCCAGTATTTCCTGGCCGTAAAAGGGCAGCACCGGCTTACGGATACGTTCCGCCGCCTCCGGGCTGACGGGATGGGACTCTCGGAAAGCTTTTACTTTTTCTATAAGGGAGGAAGCTATACCCTGCTCTCCCAACATACGCTCTATCTCTTTTACAGATTCTGCCATGGTTATTTCTCCTTACTTAACTGTCCTGAAGCTATGGTCAGATTTTAGCATACTCATAGGGGATTCTCAAGAAGGCAGCGGTTTTCCCACCGTTGGCATTTTCCTGTTAAGTGCAATATTTTTATCCAAAATGTGCAATTTTTTGTTCTCCAACTTTCAAAATCATCCGTAAAAGCTGTTATTTTATTATCAATCATGGATTTTTATGCAATTTCTTCAAAAAATGTTGCATTTACTTCATTTTTGCATTAAAATGGCTAAGTCAACACAATATAACGCACAAAAAGGGAGATTAAAACATGAGTTATGTAGATGAAGTGCTTGAACGAGTACAAAGACAAAATGCTTCTGAACCGGAGTTTCTGCAGGCCGTACAGGAGGTTATGGATTCCTTAAGACCGGTTATCGAAGCAAACGAAGAAAAATACCGCAAGGAAGCTTTACTGGAGCGTCTCTGCGAGCCGGACAGACAGATTAAATTCCGTGTTCCGTGGGTAGATGACAAGGGACAGGTTCAGGTAAACACCGGTTACCGTGTACAGTTTAACAATGCTATTGGACCGTACAAGGGAGGCCTTCGTTTCCATCCTTCCGTAAATATCGGTATCATCAAATTCCTGGGCTTCGAGCAGATCTTCAAGAACTCTCTCACCAGCCTTCCCATCGGCGGTGCAAAGGGTGGCTCTGATTTCGATCCTAAGGGCAAATCTGATCGTGAAGTTATGGCTTTCTGCCAGAGCTTTATGTCAGAGCTTTACAAATATATCGGCGCTGATGTAGATGTCCCCGCAGGTGATATCGGTACCGGCGCAAGAGAGATCGGTTATCTCTTCGGTCAGTACAAGAGACTGAAAGGCAGCTACGAAGGTGTTCTTACTGGTAAGGGCCTAAGCTACGGCGGATCCCTGGCACGTACAGAGGCAACCGGCTATGGCCTTCTGTATATCACAGAAGAGCTGATGAAATGCCACGGTGAATCCATGGAAGGCAAGATCTGCTGTATCTCCGGTTCCGGAAACGTTGCCATCTACGCCTGCGAGAAAGCTCAGCAGCTGGGTGCTAAGGTCGTTACCGTATCCGATTCCACAGGCTGGATCTATGATCCCGAAGGTATTGATGTAGCCCTGCTGAAAGAGGTTAAGGAAGTACATCGTGCCCGTCTGACAGAGTATGCCGAGAAACGTTCCAGCGCTCAGTATCATGAGGGCCGCGGCGTATGGCAGATCAAATGTGACATCGCCCTTCCCTGCGCTACACAGAACGAGCTGCAGTTGGAGGACGCTAAACAGCTGGTAGCCAACGGCTGCAAGGCTGTTTGCGAGGGTGCTAACATGCCCACCACACTGGATGCTACCAAGTATCTCCAGGATAACGGCGTACTGTTCATCTGCGGTAAAGCCAGCAATGCCGGCGGCGTAGCTACTTCCGCACTGGAAATGAGCCAGAACTCCGAGCGTCTCAGCTGGACCTTCGAAGAGGTTGATGCTAAGCTGAAATCCATTATGGTAAATATCTACCACAATATCGATGATGCCGCAAAACGCTACGGCATGGAAGGCAACTATGTTGCCGGTGCCAATATCGCCGGTTTCGAAAAAGTTGCTGACGCTATGCTTGCTCAGGGCATCTGCTAAACAGTATATACAAAGCCGGTCTGTACGACTTCCGTTACAGACCGGCTTTTTTTATCCATTTTTTCGTTTTTTCTGAATATATGCTTTCAATCCCTCATATATTTCCTGCTCCGTGGGGGGACAGCCTTTAATAGAATAGTCGAAACCGGAGGTACAGCTTCCTACCCCGAGGGTTCCCTTTTTCCCCCGGTACCCCTGACCGATACAGATTTTCTCTGTCAGTTCGGAGAAAAGTCCCTCCTGCTTCAGCATATCCAGCGCCGGCAGCAGATATCCATAGCAGGCACTGCAGGAATCCACTTCCTCCACCGCATCCTTAAGCTCCACTACCTTGCCGGCATAGGGAAGATCCAGATCGTTCCATATGGTTTTTTCTCCAATAGTCTGAATCTTTGCCTGGGCAACATCACTGCTGCCCACCCCCAGCTGCTGGCTCAGACCGATGTAGGGCACATCCTCCACCGGAATATGAAGGAGCTGGCAGCAATAGGCGTCCATAAGCACAGGATCACTTCCTGCCATGATGCAGTTTCTCACCACCGGGTTACCCCCGTCCTCAAAATCCAGATCCCCACAGATATGATCCACCACGATAAAGTCCTGGTGAAGCCGGGCATTCAGATGAGCGATGGGTTTGTGGAGACCACAGGCATGAAAATGTCGTTTCTCCGTATTGGGAATCAGCCCTTTCATATTTTTCAGGGCACAGGTAATCTTTGTCTGGCAATGACCCTT
>CAZUBP010000011.1:0-3813 GCA_964618605.1 uncultured Lachnospiraceae bacterium
TCATCCGTCATGGTTTGTATCATATAGGGCAGTCGCTTTCCCATATGCTTGAATTCTTCCACAAAGGTCAAACTGTAAAAGGTCTGCCTGCTGTTCATCAGAAAGGCTGTGACCCCTATGGTGAGAAAGGAGGCGCCGCTGCTTAAGAAGGTGATCAGCACGAACTGAAATGCCCCGGTGTACACCGTAAGGCTGGTCAGCAGGGCATAATACCAGTGAAAGCCCGCCTCCTCCATCATAATGCCATAGGCCATGCTGACAAAAAGATAGCTGCACATGATGGGAATCGACTTAATAAATGCGGTTTTAATACTGTCTTTACGCAAAATTCAGTTTCTCTTTTCCTTAGTCCTCAAATAAATCTGTGGACAGATATTTGTCTGCAGAATCCGGGAAAATAGTAACGATGGTTTTGTTAGCATTTTCCGGACGTTTGGCCACCTCAAGGGTTGCCCAAAGGGCTGCACCTGCGGAAATACCAATAAACAGGCCTTCCTTACCGGCTGCGCCTCTGACAGCATCATAGGCATCATCATCCGTTACGGTAATGATCTCGTTGATAATGTCCAGATTGGTAACAGGAGCGATTGAACCACCGCCGATACCCTGAATCTTGTGGGGGCCGGGCTCACCTCCGGAAAGTACCGGGCATCCTGCCGGTTCCACACCAATGATCTGGATCTCCGGTTTTTTCTCTTTCAGATATTTGGCTACACCGCTGATGGTGCCGCCGGTGCCTACTGTTGCTACAATAATATCTACAGCGCCATCTGTATCTTCCCAGATCTCAGGTCCTGTGGTTTTCTCATGGGCAAGAGGATTGTTGGGGTTGCCGCCCTGTCCTGTGATAATGGCATTTTCCGTAGAGGCCAGGATCTCAGCAGCCTTTGCATTGGCGCCGCCCATATTCAGCTCTCCCGGTGTCAGCACTACCTGTGCCCCATAGGCTTTAAGGATCTTTCTGCGCTCAGCGCTTACATTATCCGGCATAACGATAATGGTGTGATATCCTTTGGCTGTGCCGATAGCGGCAAGGCCAATACCGGTATTTCCGCTGGTGGCTTCAATAATAGTGCCGCCCGGCTGTAATTTGCCTTCACGCTCAGCAGCCTCTATCATTTCCTTTGCAATACGATCCTTTACACTTCCTGTAGGATTGAAATACTCCAGCTTTGCCAGCAGTTTTCCTGAGAAAGCAATGTCCTTCTCATAGGTATGTAAAGCTACCAGGGGTGTTCCGCCTACCAATTCTGCCACATTATTTGCTATTTTTGCCATTATTCTGTCCTCCTTACTATATGAATTACGCTTTCCCTTCTTTTTTTCCTGTATACACGCCTTGTGTCCTACAGCTTTTTGCGTTTTCATAGTTTTCCTATCACTTCTATATGATATATGGGTACAGAAAAATTTGCAAATAGGGAAAAACTATAACCGGTTATAGTTTTGTTTTTGGACAGCGTTCCGCTTAGGCCTTGTCCCGGGCCTCTATCATATATACCTTTCCGGAGGTGAAGGACACGAAGGCTTCCTCCTCGGTGATCTTGTTGCTGACACACAGGCTGTCCCTGTTGGTGACCCTGCGATTTGTCAGAGGATAGGCAAAGCCCTGCAGCGTCATATTCTCTACTACCTCTCCCGCAGGCAAAAAGGACACGTAATTGCCATACTGCTTTTCTCTTTTCAGGGAAAAGGGCTTTTCATGAAGGGTGATCCGATTGTAGGGATCTACGATCTCCCCCTCGATCCCTGCCTCCAGCAAAAGATGCAGGCACTGCAGATTACCCAGGGTATGATCCAGACGGGTACCGGTTACCCCCACAAGGGCTACCTGGTCAGCTCCCGCTTCGATCACCTGCTGAATGGCGATCTCTGTATCTGTGGCATCCTTTACCGGATTGAACCGGCGCACCGGCACTGCAAACTGTGTCAGATACTCCTCCAGCAGGCTGTTGCCGAGGCTGTCAAAATCTCCCACGATCATATCCACCTTCAGCTTCTGTTCCAGGCAAAAGGCCAGTCCCTTATCCGCCGCTACAATGTACTCCGGCTCATATTTTTTTATAAAAGAAGGGGCAAAATCGCTGTGGATTGTGCCCCCGCTGATAATCAATGCTTTCATTATATCCTCTTTTTGTCTTTTATTTCCTCATAAAATTCCAGATAGCTCTGGTACCGGGGTTCCTGAATCGCTCCCTCTGCCAGGGCTTCCTTTACCGCACATCCCGGCTCATGGGTATGGGTGCACACCTGATATCGGCAATGTCCCTCGTAGGGATAAAATTCCGGGAAATACAGCCGCAGCTCTTCCTTCTCCATATCCTCCAGATACAAAGAGGAAAATCCCGGCGTATCCATAAACCAGCTGTCATTTCCCAGGGGAATCAACTGTGAATGACGGGTGGTGTGTTTACCACGGTTCAGCTTTTTGCTGATCTCTCCCGTCTCCATCTGCACGCCGTCCTGGATACTGTTGGTCAGAGAGGATTTTCCTACACCGGAAGGACCGGCCACAACCGTCACCTTACCCTCCAGCAGAGCCTTTACCTCCTCTATTCCCTGGTTTTCCTTCACACTGATAGTCAGCACCTGATAGCCTGCCGGCTCATAGATCTCGTGAAGGCGTCGAATATCCTCCTCCGACAATAGATCCATCTTGTTGAAACAAATGATCACCGGCACCTGCCGCCGTTCCATCATGATCAGGAATCGGTTCAACAGAGAAAAGTTAGGTTTGGGGAAATCTGCAGCAAAAATGATCATGGCCTGATCCACATTGGCTACAGCAGGCCGAAGCAGCTCATTTTTCCGGGGCAGGATCTCTACCACACTGCCTTCCTTTTTCTCTTCGTCCAGCACCTCAATGCGCACATCATCCCCTACCAGGGGCTTGATCTTATCTTTTCGGAATATACCGATAGCTTTACATTCATAAATACCGGATCCTACTACATTTACGTAGTAGAATCCGGCAATACCTTTAATAATCTTTCCAGTCATATATTAATATTCTTCAAAGGGTACGGTGTATTTGGCGATCTTCTTGTATTCACCGTCGATCTTCTCATACACGTACACGGTACCTACGCTGACACCCTCAGCACCCTCAGTGGCAAACGTCAGGGGGAATTCGGGATTCTCATTCTCCACAACTGTTTTCTCTGTGGTCTGGCCGTTTACTACCTGGGACAGGGTCAGTCGAATAGCACCGCCGCTGTAGTTGGGTGGTGTATCCAGACGCTGGTTGCAGGCCCATACCTTGGCCTCCTCCTGGGTATCATCATCGTCATCATCATCTGTATCATCAGCATCCGGATCTGTCACCGTGGTAGTTCCGCTGTTAACGGTGATGGTGATCTCTGTTTTCTGATCTACCTTTGTTCCGGAAGCAATACTCTGGGCCATAACCTGACCGGCGCTGACCTTTGTACTGGTACCTGTATCCACAACCACCTTCAGATTCAGACCTGTCAGTGTTTTCTTAGCTGTATTTTCGGAAAGGCCAACAACATTGGGAACCTCAACCTGGGTATCTTCCTTACCGAGGCTGACAACCACCTCTACGGTGCTGCCTGTGGAAACAGCTGTACCTGCAGCCGGCACGGTACGGATAACGTTGCCGATGTCTACAGTGTCACTGTTTTCCTGGGTGATCTTTGTCTCCAGACCGCTGGACTTCAGGGTGGTCTCTGCTACAGTCTGGCTCTTTCCGGTAACATCCGGTACGGTAATATCTGCCACACCGGTACTGATCACATAATAAACAGTGGAATGAACAGCTACGGAAGTACCTGCCTCAAGATCCTGAGAAAT
>CAZUBP010000011.1:3913-7998 GCA_964618605.1 uncultured Lachnospiraceae bacterium
ACATATTTGTTGGGGGGAATGATCTCCTCCTGAAGATGCTTGATAGCAATGGCTACGCTGGTGTCGCCGTCAAAAGGTACACGGCCGGTAACCATCTCGTATAAGGTAATACCGAGAGAGTAAATATCACTCTGGGCATTGGCAAATCCGCCTCGTACCTGCTCCGGAGAGCTGTAATGTACCGAACCCATCACGTTGGAACTGATGGTATTGGAAGAAGCTGCTCTGGCAATACCGAAGTCGGAAAGCTTTACCTTACCGTCTGTGGAGATCATAATATTCTGGGGCTTTACATCACGATGCACGAGACCGCACTTGTGGGCGGCTTCCAGTCCCAGAGAAACCTGAATAGCAATACTGGTGGCCTCACGGACACTCAGTTTTTTCTTTCTTTTAATATAATCCTTCAGCGTGATGCCCTCTACCAGCTCCATTACAATAAAGTTGGCGTGTTCATCCTCGCCTACATCATATACACTGACAATATTCGGATGGGAAAGGCCTGCTGCAGCCTGTGCCTCCTTCTGGAATTTGCCCACAAAGCTCTTATCCATGCGGAACTCCTGGCGAAGCACCTTCACGGCTACCAGGCGGTTTAACTTGGAATCTCTGGCCTTGTATACATCAGCCATACCGCCGGAACCGATCAGCCCCAGTATTTCATATCGTCCCCCAATCATCATACCCTCATTTATCATATATTCACCTCATCTGTAAACGGTTCTACCACAATTACGGCAATATTGTCTTTGCCGCCATTTTCATTTGCTTTATCTACCAGACATTGTGCCTTGTTCTGCTCTCCCATGCAGGACCGCACCGTATGTAAAATCTCGTCTGAAGGCACCATATTGCTCAATCCATCAGAGCACATCATGATGCTGTTGTTTTCTTCCAGTTTGACATCAAAGAAATCTACTTTAACCGTAGGATTGATGCCCAGTGCCCGGGTAATAATATTTTTATCCGGATGCACTCTTCCCTCTTCTTCTGTAAGCTCACCCATGCGTACCATCTCGCCTACCAGGGAGTGATCCCGGGTGATCTGCAATAGCTGACTGCCGATCACATACAGGCGGCTGTCACCTACATTCGCAGCATAGGCATATTTACCCACAACGGTAAGAGCCACCATAGTGGTACCCATACCCTGAAGCTTCGGATCCTCCTGAGCTTTTGTATATACTTCCAAATTTGCCTTTTCTATGGCTGTATGCAGTATACGTATCGGATTGAATTCCCGCTCTCCCCGAACGGTATCAATCACAGTAGCTACCGCAAGGTGGGATGCATGATCTCCTGCATTATGTCCACCCATACCATCGGCTACAATGTATAAATTGGGCAGATTGCCAATGGGTTCATCGGATGCGAAAAGATAATCCTGATTTGTATGTCTGACTCTGCCAACGTCTGTCATTGCGTATGACTTCATCTTTTTGTCAGTTACTCCTTCTTGTCCATATAACTCTTTCTCAGCTGGCCACATGCGCCGTCAATATCCCGGCCCATTTCCCTTCTAATAGTAACATTAATTCTGTATTTTTCAAGTTTATTTTTAAATGCCTCTATAACTTTTTGCCCAGACTGCACATTATCCCGTTCTTTGATAGGATTTACCGGAATCAGATTCACATGACAGTTCAAACCTCGCAGCAGCTCGGCCAGCTGTCTGGCATCCTCCTCCGTATCATTTTTGCCGCCTACCAGGCTGTATTCAAAGGTCAGCCGTCTCCCGGTCATATCATAATAATATTTGCAGGCCTCCAGAACCTCCCGCAGACTGTATCGATTAGCGATAGGCATCAGCTCTCTTCTTTTTTCATCCGTAGGTGCATGAAGAGATAAGGCCAGAGTTACCGCCAGATCTTCCTCGGCAAATTCCCAGATCTTCGGTACAATACCGCAGGTGGAAACCGTAATGTTTCTCTGACTGATATGCAGCCCCTTTTCGTGGCTGATCAGATGGATGAAACGTACCACGGCCTCATAATTATCCATAGGCTCGCCGGTGCCCATAAGGACGATATTGGACACCCGTTCCCCGGTGATCCGCTGGATCTGATAGATCTGCTCCAGCATTTCCGAGGGCTTCAGGTTGCGGATCCAGCCTCCCAGAGTGGAGGCACAGAAGCGGCAGCCCATTTTGCATCCCACCTGGGTGGAGATGCAGACGCTATTGCCGTGGTGGTACTGCATCCATACGCTTTCCACCACATTGCCGTCCTCCAGGCGAAAAAGGAATTTCCGGGTGCCGTCCAGCTTTGACACCTGCATTTCCACGCATTCCGGTATGGTCAGGGGATATTCCTCCGCCAGGCGTTCCCGAAAGGCCGCAGGCAGGTTGGTCATTTCCTCATAGGAGCCCACCCGCTTCTCATGCATCCAGGAAAAAAGCTGTGTGCCCCGAAAGGCCTTTTCTCCCATTTGCACCGCCAGCTCCTTCAGCTCCTCCGGCAGCATTGATTTAGAATCCCAGCTCATGCTTTTCCTCCTTTTTACATCTGGCCAGGAAAAAGCCATCTGTTTTATGGACGCCCGGCAAAAGCTGCAGCATACCGGCCTTTGTTTCCTCGCTGTGCAGTTCCTCCGGCAGATACGCATCCAGACTCTCTGTATGGAAGGGATAATGGCGGGTAAACCATTCTACATTCTGCTGATTTTCCTCCTCACAGATGGTACAGGTACTGTACAAAAGCACCCCTCCCGGCTTGACATAGGAGGCTGCATTGTGCAGGATCTGCCGCTGAAGCTGTACCAGATCCCGGATCTTGTCCGGATCTGTGCGGTATTTAATATCGGTTTTCTTGCCAATGACACCCAGGCCGGAGCAGGGCAGATCTGCCAGCACGATATCGTACTTTTCTGCACTTCGCCGATCCAGCACCGTGGCATCCTGTCTCACCGCTTCCACATTGATCACACCGGCACGTTCCACATTCTGCCGGATCAGGTCCACCTTGTAATCCGTAAGATCTCTGGCTTCCACTGTGCCCGTTCCCCGGAGCAGATCGGCCATATGCAGGCTCTTTCCGCCGGGCGCAGCACAGATATCCAGCACCATATCTCCTCTTTTCGGTGCCGCACACAGGGCTGCCAGCATGGAGCTTACATCCTGTACCTGCATGCGTCCCTCCCGGAAAGCCTTCAATCCCGGAATGTAATCATAGCCGGAAATATACCAGGCGGTATCCACATAGGAAGCCTTCTCTGTGGTGACCCCTTCCTCCTGAAGCATTTTCAGGGTCATCTCCGGATCAGAGCAGAATACCTTCAAACGCACAGTGGTGGGGCGCTCCTCCAGGAAATCCTGCAGTATCCGCTCTGTAGTCTCCTCTCCGTAAAGCTTCAGCCATTTGTCCACCAGCCACTCCGGCATGGAATAGTTGACAGACAGGTATTCCCGGGGGAATTCCCGGGGCGGCAAAGGCATATTGTCCTTTGTCCTGCTGATATTTCTGAGAACAGCATTTACAAAGCCCTTCAGGCTGTAAAAGCCTTTTTTCTGGGCCAGCTTCACTGCCTCGTTGCAGGCGGCAGCATCCGGCACGCTGTTCATATATACGATCTGATAAACGCCGCTGCGGATGATCTCCCGAATCACCGGCTTCATCTTGCTTACCTTTACACTGGACACCTGATCGATCCAGTAATCGATCTTGATGCGATTCTCTATAGTTCCCTCAAAAACCCGGGTAATAAAGGCTCTGTCCTGTTTGGGCAGAAACTGATATTTATCCAGGGTATCCCGAAGTACCAGATGGCTGTAATGCTCTTCCTGGCTGACGCTGAGCAGCATCTGCACAAGCAATTCTCTTGTGGGACTCATCTGAGCCATCTACGTTCCTCCTCTCTGTAGCTTAACAGGGGCTTTTATTCCCCCAATTCTGTCTTTATCTCTAGCTTGTACCCCCGCAAAAATGTGGCGGTATCCATACGTTTTTTGCCTTCCAGCTGCAGTTCTCTGATTACCAGCATACCGTCACCGGTCTGTACACAGAAGGCATCCGGGTTGATTTCACACACAGTACCCGGCTTTTCCTGGGAATTTCGGCTGTCCACCGTGGTTTTCCATATTTTCAGCT
>CAZUBP010000011.1:8098-11160 GCA_964618605.1 uncultured Lachnospiraceae bacterium
CCCGGCTTTTCCTGGGAATTTCGGCTGTCCACCGTGGTTTTCCATATTTTCAGCTGCTTACCACCCAGACGGCTGGCGCATCCCGGCCAGGGCGTAAGTCCCCGCACCAGACGTTCCAGATAAACCGCCGGTTTTGTCCAGTCGATAATGCCGGTATTTCGCTTGATCATGGAAGCGTAGGCTGTAGGGCTCTCCTGGGGCTGCTTCTCCCCGGGAATATCCCTGGTTTCCAGTATCGTCAGGGTCTCAGACAACAGCTGGGCTCCTGCCTCGCTTAATTTGTCAAAGAGGCTTCCCCCTGTTTCATCCTCTGCTATAGGCACAACCTTCTTTGTGAGCATGTCTCCGGTGTCCAGTCCCTCATTCATACGCATGATGGTTACCCCGGTCTCTTTCTCCCCGTCGATGATGGCCCACTGAATAGGCGCCGCACCACGGTATTTCGGTAAAAGAGAGGCATGTATATTCAGGCAGCCGTGTTTGGGCAGCTCCAGGATCTCCCTGGGTATGATCTGACCAAAGGCCGCCACCACGATCACATCCGGTGCCAGGCTTTTCAGATAGTCTATACTTTCCTGGTTGCGTATACGGGTGGGCTGGTATACCGGCAATCCCAGCTCCAGGGCTTCCGCCTTCACCGGGGGCGCCGTCAGCACCATCTTTCGCCCCTGGGGCTTATCCGGCTGGGTCACTACCGCCAGGATCTCATGGCCATCCTCTTTCAGACGCCGCAGAGCCCCCACCGCAAAATCCGGTGTTCCCATAAATACTGCTTTCATTGTCCTTCACCTGCTTTCTGCCGGTTTACTGCTCCAGCATTTCATCTATTTCTTCATAGGCATCCTCTTCATCGTAGTTCACATCGTGAAGCTCGCCTTCCACATGCTCAACATAGAGAATACCGTCAAGGTGTTCACATTCATGGCAAATGGCTCTGGCCAGAAGGCCCTCACCGGTCACCTCGATGGGCTCCATATGCTCATTCAGCGCCCGTACCACCACATGGTCCGGCCGGGTAACCTTGCCTGCCTTTCCCGGCACGCTCAAGCATCCCTCATCACCGGTCTGGCTGCCGGAGGTCTCCACGATCTCCGGATTGATCAGGCAATATGCCTCGCCGTCACACACATCAATGACCACGATGCGCTTTAAAACGCCCACCTGGGGAGCTGCCAGACCGACCCCATTAGCATCGTACATCGTATCAAACATATCACCGATCAGGGTGCTGATCTTGTCTGTCATTTCCTCCACGGGACGACATACCTTATTTAACACTCTGTCCCCCATTACCCGGATATTTCTTATTGCCATATTAACCTCCTCTATGCATCAAAATCGTATTGTATATACATGGCCTGAAAGCCTTTATTGATTTCTATATAAGTTTCCGTTTTTTCTCTGAGACTCTGGAGCGCCTTCCGATTTTCCCCTCGAACATACAGCACCCGACGGTACATATCGTTGATCCTGGCCACAGCCTCATCTGCAGGGCCAATGATCTCTGCCTCGTATTTTCCCGCTATGCTGCTCAGGAAGCGTTTCAGATAGCTCATAGCCGTATCCAGCTGTTTCTCATCCCGAAAGCTCACATGGATCGCCAGCATGGCCTCCGCCGGGGGATATCCCATCAGCTGACGGTAGGCGATCTCCTGCTGGTAAAACTCCTGGTAATCCTGCTTTGCCGCTGCCACGATGGCGTAATGCTCCGGATGATAGGTCTGTATCAGTGCACAGCCCGGCTTATCTGCCCGTCCGGCTCTCCCCACCGCCTGAGTCAGCAGCTGAAAGGTTCTCTCCGCCGACCGGTAATCATCGGAAAACAGGGACATATCCGCCGCCAAAGCCCCCACCAGGGTAACCTCAGGGAAATCGTGCCCCTTTACGATCATCTGGGTTCCGATCAGTATATCCGCCTCATGGGCATGAAAGGCTTTCATAATAGCCTCATGATCATTTTTGTGTCGGGTGGTGTCTATATCCATTCTGAGGATCCTGGCCTCAGGGAATCCCCTGTGCAGCAGCTCCTCGATCTGCTGGGTACCTGCCCGAAAGGCACTGATATAAGGGGATCCGCAGGAGGGACATACATTCACCGGCATGCGGCTCCTGCCGCAGTAATGACAAACCAGACGACCATCCCGGTGCATAGTCATGGAAACATCACAGTGAGAACATTTCACCACGTAACCGCACATCCGGCAGGAAATAAATCCCGCATACCCCCGTCGATTCAGGAAGAGAAGGGCCTGTTCCTTTCGTTCCAGACATTCCCGCAGGGATGTCATGAGCTGTCTGCTGAAAATAGAGCGGTTCCCTGCCCGTAATTCTTCCCGCATATCCGTAATATATACCTGGGGCAGACCGTGACGACCGTAACGGCTGTTCAGGGAAACCCTTTTGTAGCTGCCGCATTCACAGCGGTAGGAAGCCTCCAGGGAGGGAGTTGCTGAACCTAAAAGCACTTTTGCCTTTTCCAGCTGTCCTCTCTCCACCGCCGTCTCCCTGGCATGATACCGGGGTGTCATATCACTGCGGTAGGAATTTTCCTGTTCCTCATCCACGATGATCAGTCCCAGATGGGAAAAAGGGGCAAACAGTGCAGAACGGGGGCCGATCATAATAGAAGCATTTCCTGTTCTGGCCCGTTCAAACTGCTGTGCCTTCTCCCCTGCCGAAAGGCGGGAATGCAGTATGGCTACCTTATCCTGAAAGCAGGCATAAAACCGCTGTACATTCTGATAGGTGAGTGCGATCTCCGGCACCAGCAGGATCACCTGCTGTCCCGCCTGGAGGGTCTCCTGGATGAGATGCATATACACCATGGTCTTTCCGCTGCCGGTAACCCCCTGAAGAAGCACCGGCTGCTGGGGATCCTGCTGCCAGATGGACTGTATCTCTGTCAGAGCCGCAGTCTGCTCCTTCGTCAGCACCGGCAAATGGCTGTGGGTATGTTCCACCGCCATGGGGATCTCGCTTCCTGCCTCCTGTATCCGGATCAGGCCTTCCTTTTCAAAGGCTCTTAGAACATCGGCACTCAGCTTCAGCTCCTTTACACAGGC
>CAZUBP010000011.1:11260-14744 GCA_964618605.1 uncultured Lachnospiraceae bacterium
CTTTCTCCCCGGTCACACAAGCCTCGAATCGCCTTGATCTTTCCCGGATCATACTCTGCTTTATTGGTTATCCGAATCACATAGCCCTTGATCACCTTATTTCCGGCGCCAAAGGGGATCTCCACCTGAACGCCGGGAGAAATTATCTCCTCAAGTTCCGTAGGGATCCGGTATTGAAAATGTCGGTCCAGCTGTTCCGCTGCTATATCCACAATCACATCTGCATACTTCATCTTTATTTCCCTGCATCTGTATTTTTGCGGTCACAGCCTGCGGCTGTAACCCTTATTGCTGCCCTGCTTTATCCTCTTCGAGAATTTCCTGGATCAGGACTCTCTCGTCCATGGGATATTTCTTTCCTTTGATCTCCTGGTAATCCTCGTGACCCTTTCCTGCCAATACCACAATATCTCCGGGCTGGCCGTGATGAATGGCATAGGCAATGGCCTCCTTACGATCCGGGATCTCCACATACTGTCCTGTGGTTTTACTGATACCGGTTTTGATATCCTCAATAATAGCCTGGGGCTCTTCAAACCGGGGATTATCCGAGGTAATAATGGTGAGATCTGCCAGTTTACCGGACACCTCTCCCATCTCGAAACGACGATCCCGGGAACGGTTGCCGCCGCAGCCGAAAAGGCATACCAAACGTTTGGGATGATATTCCCGCAGGGTGGTAAGCAGACTTTCCAGGGACATAGCGTTGTGAGCGTAGTCGATCATCAGCGTAAATTCATCGGAAACATGTACCATCTCTATACGTCCCTTTACACTGGCGTTTTTCAGAGCCTTGATGATATTCTCCTCAGACACCTGGAAATGACGGCAGATGGCAATAGCGGTAAGAGAATTATAGATACTGAATTTTCCCGGCAGATCGATTTCTACGGAAAGCTCCATCAGACCTTTGGTCTTGTAGGCGATACCCAGGCTGCCGCCTTTTGTCACCAGCTGTACCTCTGTGGCCCGCAGATCCGTGTTTTCTCCGAAGCCGTAGGTCTCCAGCTCACAGGTATGACCTTTGATAATGCTTTCCAGATGCTCATCATCTCCGTTGACAATACCCACCTTGCACTGCTTCAGCAGGCGGCTTTTACACTCCAGATATTCCTCAAAGCTGGCGTGCTCGTTGGGGCCGATATGATCCGGCTCTATATTGGTAAAAATACCGATATCAAAGGTGATGCCTGCTGTTCTGTGGAGCATCAGGCCCTGGGAAGATACCTCCATCACCACACAATCGCAGCCTTCTTTTACCATTTCTGCGAAATATTTCTGGATCAGGTGAGATTCCGGTGTGGTATTGGCAGAGGGAATTTTTTTCTCTCCGATAATGG
Source organism: uncultured Lachnospiraceae bacterium (assembly GCA_964618605.1). Lineage (GTDB taxonomy): Bacteria > Bacillota > Clostridia > Lachnospirales > Lachnospiraceae > UBA11957. The sequence continues at coordinate 12,601 of CAZUBP010000011.1, forward strand.
TCTCAATGGTACCGATCAGACCTACCTTGTATCCTGCATTTTCCAGAATAGATTTCACCAGATAGGTAGTGGTGGTTTTGCCTTTTGTACCCGTCACACCGATGGTTTTTAGTTTATCTGCAGGATAGCCGTACCAGGCGGCTGCTGTCAGAGCCATGGCATAACGGCTGTCGGGAACCTTTACTACAGTTACTCCCTCCGGCACCTCTACCGCTTCCTCTACAATGAGAGCCGCAGCGCCCTTGGCTGCCACGTCCCCGGCAAAGCTATGACCGTCTGCGTTAGCTCCCCGCACACAGATAAAGAGGGATCCCGGCGTAACCTTTCGGGAATCGTATATGATCTCCTGTATTTCTGTATCCAGACTGCCCTGTAAAACTTCTGCTTCCAGATCTTTCATCAATGCTGATAATTTCATAACTGGCCTCCGTTGCCCCTGATGGGCATAATATTTCAATATATGCCCTAGCATAGCACAATTAGGGGGGATTGGCAACCGCACCACCTGGTAAGCAGCCCCCGGAATTCTTATTCCGAGGGCTGCGGTTTTGCATCTTTTTTATTTTACTTCTTTTTTGTGTGCAGACAGCAGTTTGTCCAAATATACGGACTTAAACTGTTCGCTGGCCAGAGCCTGTTTCAGCGGCGGCAGCTTCAGAATGGTTCCGAATACTGCTGCCATGGCACGATGGTTGGCAAAAGCCTGATTGTCAAAAATCAGATTCTGCAGGGTGCCTTTTTCAATAGCCTGAAGGACAAAGCGATGGGTGCTGTTTACCGGCGTAATCACCTGTACCGGACGGCGCTGCAGCTCGATAGCCTTTGTAGGACAGTTACGGGCACAGACACCGCAGCCGAGACAGATCTCCTTGTCAACCACAGCGTGCTTTTTAACGCCGGGATGCTCCGGTGTCTCCTTCTCTTCCTGTATGGTGATCGCCAGAATGGGACAGACCTTGGCACATTTTCCGCAGGCAACACAGGCATCCAGAGATATCTCCGGTATATAGTTTGTGGTAGCTACAGGCTGCATAGGGCTGAATCGTCTGGCTGCCTGTAAGGCTTCACAGCAGCAGCCGCAGCAGTTACAGATAAACGCAGGATGTTCCCGGACATTTTCGCCGATCTGCACCAGGTTGCTTTCGTAGGAAACCTGGAGTACCTCCTTGGCCTCCTCCTTGGAAATCAATCTCGTGTACTCTCCATGCTCTGCCAGGGAACGGGCAACATTATCAAAAGTGAGGCACACGTCCCAGGGGGCATCGATTTCGCAGGGATGTCCCGCATGGTAGGCCTTGTGACGGCAATAGCAGGTTCCCACGCCGATATACTTGGCTTCCTCAATGATATGGGTGGCACGCTCATAATCCAGAATATGGTTGGTTTTATCGTTGGTGAGCACCGGTTCCTGTACATATACCCGTCCCAGCCTCGTCTCCGTGGCAAAGAAAAGATCCTTTACGAAATCCTCCTCCACGTTCATATACTGATAATACAGCTCTCCCAGGTATTTCTGGTCAATGTCACCCCGGGTACGCATCAAAGCGAACTCAATAAAACCGGCCATGGGCGGTGGCATAACAAACTGGCGCTGACCATGATATTCCGAATCCACCAGCAGAGCCTTTTCGCAGAGATGATCCAGAAACTTCTCGGCTTTGGCTTCGCTAGTTCCCCAGATCCTGGCGGCTTTCTTTAAGGTAAAGGGGCGAACGGGAAGCAGCGATACCAGCTTGGCCTCCTTCTCCGTATACAGTACCTGCAATATTTTATACAGTGTGTCTGAGGGCGGGGCTCCCTGGGTAAACCAGTTAATGCGCTCTTCCAGACTTTTATAGGCATCCTTTGTGGTTAAATGTCCCATGTACTTCTCCTTTCAACGTGAACTACAGGTGATTATACCACAGATACCCTGTAGGTTGCTATAGGGACGATTTTCTTCGGGAAATACAGGCGGATCGCCCCTACAAAATCTGCCACCGGCAAATTCCTGGAAATGCACAGCACTAAAAAAGAAGCAGCCAATATTTCAGGTTGCTCCTCTTTGGTATATCTATTTTTTACTTTCCTTTAATGGGTTTAGTTTTCCTTGTAAAGCTGGGCACGGATGATATCCATGCTGTCTGCCTCTTCCTGAGAACTGA
>CAZUBP010000012.1:0-3321 GCA_964618605.1 uncultured Lachnospiraceae bacterium
AAAATCTAAAGTTCTTTATCCTTGTTTCCCCTGTTTTCCTATGGTACAATGCCTCTATAGTGCGTGCTCTGCGTAGTTTGGACCCATAGGATTTTTTTCGGGTACAGGGCCGCAAAAAACAATATATACAGGAGATGAAAATGGCTTCCGTAAGAAGAAAGATGAGTGAATATCAGGAGATCCATCCTGAATTATCCCAAGAGTCTGAAACACCGAATAAGAAGAAAAAGAAGAAGAAAGAGAAAAAGATCTTAACCAAAAAGCAAAAGCGCTTCCGCCGTATTCGCAGAGCTGTGGTTACTGTGGTTGTACTGGTAGCGCTCTATCTCACCGCCGTCTTTTCCGATATTCCCTTTATTGCCAAATGGCGTACGATCTACATATTGACGGCTATGACCACCAACAATCACCAGTGGCTGGCTACGATGTTTATCCCCAACAGTGTGATCCAGAAAGCGCTGGCAGAACAGGAAGCAGCGCTGGCGAAATCTGCTGAAATGAACAGTACCTGGGGCGATGAGGATGTGGTAGAGGCCGGTCTCCTCCTTCAGGGTGAGGCTGTCACCGAGGACACCGAGGAAATAGAATTCTTTGAAAAATACTGGGAAATCGATAGCGATTCCGTACATCAGTATCTGGAGGAAAATCCGCAGCTTCTGGAGGATGGCTATGAAAACCTTCATATTGAAGATTTTGACCAGGCGCTTGGTCTGGAATCTGTAGAAGGGGATCCGATCCTTGTTATCAATGCCCCCAACAATCTGCTGATCCTGGAGACGGACGGCACTAACTACAAGGGTAAGCTGGCTATCGCCAAGGAGCCCTCTCAGGTAGATCTGGTAAAGGCCAAGAGTCTCGGCTCCCACGGTGATAAGATCGTTACCTTCTGTGAGGACAACGACGCTATTCTGGGCATCAATGCCAGCGGCTTTGTAGATCCCAACGGCGTGGGTAACGGCGGTACCGTTAACGGCTCTCTCGTAGTGGATGGCGTGGAATACGGCAAACACAAGAACGAGGCTGCCTGGAAGTTTGTAGGTCTCAGCACGGATAACAAGCTGTATGTAACTAATTACTCTTCTATCGATGTATCTGATTATCGTTGGGGTCTGGAATTCTATCCCGGACTGATCATCGATGGTGTTGAGGCAGTAAATCAGGGCTACTGCATGGGTATTCAGCCCCGTACGACCCTTGGCCAGGAAAAGGACGGTTCTCTCCTTATGCTGGTTATTGACGGACGTCAGCCCGGTTACAGTCTTGGCTGTTCCGTTGCGGAATGTACCAAGATCATGCTCCGCTACGATTGCTATCAGGGTATGAATCTGGACGGCGGCAGCTCCGCCATTATGTACTATGACGGCAACCAGATCACCAAGGCCAGCAGCGTTTCCGGTAAAGGACGTTACATGCCGGATGCTCTTCTGGTAAATCGTATTTCCGATAAATAAAGAAAAGCAAAAAAATACCGCAAGGCAGATACGAAAACTGCTTTGCGGTATTTTTTTATTGTTCCAGCTCTCTGTAGAAACAGCTGTAATTTCCTGTGTGACAGGCGGCGCCCACCTGTTCTACCCTGGCCAGCAGGGTATCGTTGTCACAGTCGATAGCCAGGGATTTTACATACTGGAAATGACCGCTGGTCAGTCCCTTTACCCACAGCTCATTGCGGCTCCGGCTCCAATAGGTCATACGGCCGGTAGACAGCGTCTGTTCATAGGCTTCCCGGTTCATGTAGGCTACCATGAGCACGGTGCCGGTCTTATCGTCCTGCACCACCACCGGCAGCATACCGTCACTGTTGAGCTTTAACTCATCCCAGGAAAGGCGAATCTTTTCTTTCATTATAAAGTCTCCTATTGCTTACAGTGAACCCTTGGTAGACAGTACGTTTTCAATACGGTCATCATACTGTACAGCGGCATCCAGTGCCTTGGCAAAGCTCTTGAAGATAGCTTCGATCATATGATGATTGTTTCCCGGTGTGATCACCTTGATATGCAGGTTCATGGCACAGCTGTAGGAAATAGCATAGAAGAATTCCTTTACCATCTCTGTATCCATATCTCCCACTTTATCTGTGGTAAATTCTGCATCAAACTGCAGATAGGGGCGTCCGGAAAGGTCAACGGCACAAAGTACCAGAGTCTCATCCATAGGCAGGATGCAGCTTCCGAAACGACGAATGCCCTTCTTATCTCCTACGGCCTCTTTGATGGCTGTTCCCAGTACGATACCGGTATCTTCAATGGAATGATGGCAATCTACATCGATATCGCCGTCACATTTTACCTTCAGATCAAAGAGTCCATGACGGGAAAAACCGTCCAGCATATGGTCGAAAAAGCCGATCTTTGTATCCAGCTCTGCCTTTCCGCTGCCATCCAGATCGATGGACACCTCAATTTTGGTTTCTTTTGTGTTTCTTGCTACTGTTGCTGTTCTGCTCATAGTATGAGTCCCCCTGTTAATATAGTTTCTTTTTTATTTTTCATCCTCAAAACGCACATGAATGGAATTAGCATGGGCGGTGAGGTGTTCTGCTGTAGCGAAAGCTTCAATATCCTTGTGGATAGGTGCCAGTGCTTCTCTGGAATAATAGATGATAGAGGATTTCTTTACAAAATCGTCTACGGAAAGGGGTGAGAAGAATTTGGCTGTACCGTTGGTAGGCAGTACGTGGTTCGGGCCTGCGAAATAATCCCCCAGAGGCTCGCAGCTGTACTCGCCCAGGAAAATAGCGCCGGCGTGGCGAATCTTCATCATTACCTCAAAGGGATTGGCGGTAACGATCTCCAGATGCTCGGAGGCAATGGCATTTGCCGCATCAATGGCTTCCTGCATATCCTCTGCTACCAGCAGATAGCCGAAGTTGTCCAGGGATTTCTGGATGATCTCCCGGCGGGAAAGTTTTTCCAGATAACCGTCTACCTCAACGGAAACTTTTTCTGCCAGTTCCCGGCTGGTGGTGATCAAAATAGCGCTGGCCAGCTCATCATGCTCTGCCTGGGATAAAAGATCTGCGGCAACATAATGGGGATTGGCTGTCTCATCAGCCAGTACCAGGATCTCGCTGGGGCCTGCTATAGAATCAATAGCCACATGACCGAACACAGCCTTTTTGGCTAAAGCTACATAGATATTGCCGGGGCCAACGATCTTGTCCACCTTGGGTACGCTCTGGGTACCGTAAGCCATAGCGGCGATAGCCTGAGCACCACCGGTTTTGAAGATCTCATCTGCACCTGCCTCGTTGGCAGCCACCAGTACCAGCGGATTTACCTTACCCTCGGAATTGCAGGGGGTGGTCATAACGATACG
>CAZUBP010000012.1:3421-7246 GCA_964618605.1 uncultured Lachnospiraceae bacterium
TCATAAGCCTCTTTGATCTCTTCCTGGGATACACGGAAAGTATCCTCTGTCAGCTCTACCTTATCAAACTGCTTTGCATAGGCAAAAATGGCATCATCACCCTTTTCTTTTACCTCAGCAAGAATAGCAGCTACTCTTGCTTCGTATTCCCCGTAATTGTTGGGGCTTCTCTTTAACATATTTTCCAGAATATTTTCTGTTGTTTCCTTAGTCAGATTTACGATTCTCATCTTTATTCTCCTTTATCGATAACATCCTTTAACTGACGAATCAATGTAGTAATCCGCTCATTTTCCATGCGCATGCTGACACGGTTTACCACCATACGGGCGGAAAGGGGACAAACCTCCTCCAGAACCGTCAGGCCGTTTTCCTTCAGGGTGGTACCGGTTTCCACGATATCCACGATCACCTCGGACAGACCTACGATAGGTGCCAGTTCAATGGAACCGTTTAGCTTGATAAACTCTACGGTCTGGTGCCTTTTATTATAGAAATAATCCTTGGCAATATTGGGATATTTGGTAGCTACACGGATAAACTGATTGTGCTCCAGATATTTCCGGGCACTCTCCGGTCCGCAGATGCACATCCGGCATTTGCCGAATTTCAGATCCAGTACTTCGTAAAGCTTGCGGCCCTCTTCCATAATGGTATCCGCACCTACAATGCCGATATCGGCAGCGCCGTACTCCACATAGGTAGGAACATCCGGTCCCTTAGCCAGGAAAAAGCGCATTTTCAGTTCTTCATTTACAAAAATCAGTTTTCGGGAATCTTTATCATACATTTCATCACAGTGAATGCCCACCTTCTCAAAGAGCGCCAGAGCATTTTTTGCCAGACGACCCTTTCCCAGTGCAAAGGTGAGGTAACGTTCAGACTGCTGCATATCTTTACCTCCTGCTGTACTTCCTTATTCTTCTGTCACATAGCTGCAGCTGCTGTGATGGTCTGCTGCTGTCTTTTCATAGGCAGAAAGAGGGGTTTCACCATCCCTGGCTACCAGGCTGACAAACCAGCCGTCTCTTCTCTTTTCTGCTGCCAGCGCAAGGGCTTTGGCATAACAGTTTCTATCATACACCACCAGAAGCTTTTTGTCTCCCATGGAAACAGAAATATTCTGACGATCCAGCGCACTGAATACATGCTCTATCACCATACCGAAGCCGATAGCCGGTCTGGCTGCGCCAAAATGTTCCAGCAAATGGTCATAGCGACCGCCCTTTAACAGGGGTTCGCCGGAGCCGTAGGTAAAGCCCTGAAAAATAATACCGGTGTAATAGCGATATTTGCTCAGCATACTTAAGTCAAAGGAAACATAGGCCTCCACGCCGTAAAGCTTCAATACTTCATAAATAGCCTCCAGACGGTTAACGGCTGCAAGAGCACGGTCATTGGTAGCCAGCTCCCGGGCCTTTTCCAGAATCTCTCCGCCGCCGTACAGGGTGGAAAACTCCCGAAAAGCTTTTCTGAGCTTCTCAGAGAGGTTCATATCATCCAGAATCTCTTCCGCACCGAAGGGATTTTTATTGGAAATACATTTTCGCAGGGCCAGCTCCTTGGCTTCGTCGATCCCTGCCTCGTCCACCAGTGCTTTAAAGAAATTCACTTCACCGATACTGATCTGAAATTCCTTGAGACCGGCTTCCTTCATGGTCTCTACCGCCAGTGCGATAAGCTCAGCGTCCGCCTCCACACTGTCATCTCCCAGGTATTCCACGCCGATCTGGGTGGATTCGTTTAAACGTCCCTGATAGCTGTGGCGATTTTCAAAGGTTTTTCCCTGATAGCACAGACGGATGGGCTGCTTTTCGTCTCCGAAATACATGGACACAGCCCGGGCAATAGAAGGGGTAAAGTCCGGCCGCAGCACCAGCGTATCTCCCACCCGGTCAAAGAATTTGTACAGATCCCGGGAAGGGGTGGTGCCCACTTCCTTGCTGAATACGTCGAAATATTCGATCACCGGTGTTTCAATATCCTCAAAGCCGTAGCTGCGGATTCGCTGCATCAGTCGATGCTGCAGCAGATTCTTCTTACGGCATTCTTCATTATATATATCCCGCATACCTTCCGGGGTATGGATTTCTCTTTGCATATGGTTATCCTCCGATAATTTACTACGCTAAAGCGACGCAGTAACATCAAAACAAATCAAATTATAACAGATGGTTCATGGTTGTCAATCCCTATTTGCCAGATCCAGTTTGAGCCCTTCCAGATAGGGAACGAAAAGCCGGGGATTTTTCGGCAGAAAATAAGCCGGATCCAGCTCCTCGAGCTTAAAATGTTTTCTGCCCCCTTCCCGGGCACGATCCCAGAAAAAGCGCAGCTTCTCATAGGGAAGATAATAATATTCCTCCCGATGAGTGTACATGATCAGAATAAAGGCAATACCCCCCTGCTTTTCAAACTCTTCCATGAAGCGGATCTGATGCTCATGGACGTTTTGCAGAGGGAAATTGTCGGTATGGCATTCCTTTGCATCGAAACACACGGGATAGCCCTGCACGGCACCGATATAATCCACCGTACTCTTCTGGTCAAAGTAGGCCAGGGTAATGTGTCTCGTGGTTTTGTCTATTTTAATGGGGGTGATGGGGGTGGGGACCTTCTGAATCAGTGCCAGATGCATCTCTCTGTACTGTTCATTGGCCCGGTTCACCAGCTCCTCCAGGGTAGATCCCCTCAGTCCTCTGGAATTCCAGGTTCCCATAGGCTGTCTCCTATTCTATAAATCCTATTTTATTTAAAGGCCAGTACCGGAATAGAGCCTTGGCCAGGATCTGATCCCTTTGTACATAGGTGTTATCCCAATACCGGGAGTCATTGGACCAGTTTCGGTTATCGCCCATCATAAAATAGCTGTCCTCCGGCACTTCATAGGGGCCGAAATCTCCCTCCATTTCCTCCGGCAGAAAGCTGTCGTCCAGAGGGGTGGGATCATCGTCGATATACACCTTACCGTCTACAATATTTACCGTTTCCCCGGGAAGGCCAATGATACGCTTGATAAACAGCTGGCTGGGATCATCGGGATAACGGAAAATCACAATATCGTATCGCTGGGGGTCCGCTGTCTTGTAAGCCAGACGATTGCCAAAAAGCTGATCTCCTTCCATAATGGTATTTTCCATGGAATCTGAGGGAATGCGGGCATTCAATAACAAAAAGGAATTCACCACGCCTACCACCAGCACCACGACTACTACAAGGCGGACATATTCCCAGAATTCACTTCTTTTGTGTGGCGTTTCCTCGGGCTGATTCTTTATTTCCTCACTCATATAAATCCTCTCCTGTCATACATTTTGCAAAGCTTTCCGGCAAGGGTGCCGTAAATTTCTTTCCTGATAGGGAAGCAAACTCTCCTTCACAGGGTGGGAAGGTAACATAGCGGGCATGGAGCAGCTGATGCCGGATGCCGTAGCTCTTTCTGTATTGCTGATTTAGCTTTTCATCGCCGTATTTTGTGTCTCCCAGAATGGGATGACCGATGGAAGCCAGATGGCTGCGGATCTGATGGGTTTTCCCGGTGATCAGATCTGCCTTCACCAGTGTCAGTGTAGCATTATGGGAAAGCGGTGTAAATATGGTTTCTACAGGTGAACTGTTTTTGGTGGGTGTATCTGACAGACGAACGGTATTGGTCTGCTCGTCTTTTTCCAGAAAGCCCTTTACCTGTACCGGCCGGGAAAGCAGCCCCTTTACGATACACAGGTATTCCTTTTTCAGCGTTCTCTCCTTCAGAGCCTGAGAAAGGAACTGCAGTCCCATAAGATCAGCCCCTGCCAGCACCAGTCCGCTGGTATTTCGATCCAG
>CAZUBP010000012.1:7346-14392 GCA_964618605.1 uncultured Lachnospiraceae bacterium
CGGAGCATTTTGTAGATAAATCCGGCAGATGCCTTATTCAGATATTTTTTCAGATATTTATCCAGGCGCTGGTTTTCCTCCGCCCTGGTAATTACAAGCTCTCTCATGTTTTATAAAGCCAGTCTGTACAATAAATGCATGATCATCTGGTTGCGATTGTAGTCGGGATACCGGGGATCCGGAGTAAAGGCTGTTTTGTCCAGCTCCTCCAAATGGGCATTCAGGGTATCCAGACGGTCCGTAAACTGTTCCAGACGGGTAAATACCTTCACCTTCTGGTGGAAGCCGTTCTGCTCCATCAGCTTCTGGATGTGTTCCTCCAAAAGCTCCGGGGGATTTTTCAGCCGATCGGAGTAACAGATGATCTGGCTGCCATGTACGGCAGCAGCACAGACAAATTCACTGTTTTCATAGGAAGTAATATATAATTCATAGCCTACCAGCACCTTCCCTGCATGAGCTCTGATCTCCCGATACTCCTCTTTCTTCATGGGTTTTACCAGAAGCATCATGATCAGGCTTACCACAGCCTTACAGGCGGGCAGACAGCCTACCACAGCGATCACGGTAAACATATTTTTGGTGGTTTTAGTGGTGAAATAGCCGGTTATGAAAAGGAGTAAGGGAACAGCAAAGAGCACCAGCGTAAGCAAAAGCCGTTTTATCCTCTCCTTTTTCACATAGCCATAATATCCTTTGTTTTCTTTCATCTGTGTTTACCTCGTTTCACGGTCTTTCTCTTTTTCCCTGCCAGCTGTCTCGGGGGGATCAGACATTCCTTCCCGAAGCCTATGAGATCGGTTCGGTTGGCCTTGCACAGCGCCTCCTTCACCAGTTCATAATTTTCCGGTGCCTTGTACTGCAATAACGCCCGCTGCATGGCCTTTTCATGGGGATTTTTCGGTACGTATACCGGCTCCATGGTAAAGGGATTCAGTCCCGTATAGTACATACAGGTAGATACCGTGGCAGGTGTGGGATAAAAATCCTGTACCTGCTCCGGTGTATACCCCAGATCCCGGACATATTCTGCCAGCTCTATAGCCTCCTTCAGGCCGCAGCCCGGGTGGGAGGACATAAAATAGGGAATAGCATACTGTTCCTTGTGACAGGCTTTGGTGATCTTGGAAAATTCCTGTAAAAATCCTTGGTACACCTGGTGCTTCGGCTTGCCCATACACTGCAGCACCTTATCAGACACATGCTCCGGCGCCACCCGCAGCTGGCCGCTGACGTGATCCTTTACCAGTTCCTTAAAGAAGCTGCGATCAGGATCAGCCATAAGATAGTCAAAACGTATACCGGAACGGACAAATACCTTCTTCACTCCGGGAATATCCTTCATTTCCCGCAAAAGCTTCAGGTAATCCCTGTGATCCACCTCCAGATTCTTACAGGGGGTGGGATACAGGCACTGTCTCTTGCTGCATACCCCTTTTTCCAGCTGTTTTTTGCAGGAAGGGGCTCTGAAATCGGCCGTGGGGCCACCCACATCGTGGATATAGCCCTTGAACTCCTTTTCCGTGGTAAACTGCCGGGCTTCCTTCAGCATGGAAGCATGGCTTCTCACCTGGACTCTGCGCCCCTGATGAAAGGTCAATGCGCAGAAATTGCAGCCGCCGAAGCAGCCTCTGTTGTTGGTGATACTGTATTTGATCTCAGAAAAAGCGGGGATCCCCCCATCCTTATCGTACATGGGATGCCAGGCTCTTTTGTAGGGCAGATCGTACACATCGTCCATTTCCTGCTCCGTCAGGGGATAGGCCGGGGGATTCACTACGACGTAGCCCCGGGTGGTATAGTTTTCTACCAGCACAGCGGCAGTCAGAGCATCCGTATTTTCATGCTGCAGGCGAAAGCTTTTGGCGTAGGCCTGCTTGTCCTCAGCGATCTCATCATAGGAGGGCAGCAAAATGTATTCCGGAATATTTTCCAGGGTTCTGGTGCGGTAGGCTGTACCCCGGATAAAGGTAAGATCCTGTACCGCCAGGCCACTGTCCAGGGCATCGGCGATCTCCACAATGGAATGCTCTCCCATGCCGTAGGAGATCAGATCGGCGCCGGAATCGATCAGTACAGAACGGCGTACCTTGTCGCTCCAGTAATCGTAATGTCCCAGACGGCGCAGACTGGCCTCGATACCACCCAGAATAATGGGGGTCTTTTTGTAGGTACGGCGGATCAGGTTGCTGTATACCGTAACGGCACGATCGGGACGAAGCCCTGCCTTTCCTCCGGGAGAATAGGCGTCGGTGGTACGGTGCTTTTTGGACACGCTGTAATGGTTCACCATGGAATCCATATTTCCGGCGGAAACAAGAAATCCCAGCCGGGGTTCACCGAACTCCTGTATGCTGGTCTCATCCTTCCAGTCCGGCTGACAAAGCATGGCTACCTTGTAGCCGTGGGCTTCCAGAACCCGGCTGATGATAGCCGAACCAAAGGAACTGTGATCCACATAGGCGTCTCCGGACACATAGACAAAATCCGGCTGTGTCCACCCTCTTTTATTCATTTCTTTACGATTTACCGGTAAAAATTCAGACATACTACCTCTTTTGACGACCTGCAGCCGCCTCCAATTCTTTGATTTCCTCACTGGTCAGGGGACGATATTCCCCCTCTGCCAGTCCTTCATCCAGCTGTAACGGCCCCATGGAGAGACGTTTCAGACGAGTTACCGTCTTTCCTCTGGCCAGAAACATGCGTTTCACCTGATGGAAACGGCCTTCCTGTATCGTAAGATTCACATGATCTCTGCTCTCATAGGGAAAAGCAAGCTGCGCCGGAAGAGTCATATCCTCGTCACCGATATCTATGCCCGCCTCTATACGTGCAACATCCTCTTCTGTCAGGGGCAGATCCAGCCATACCTCATAGGTCTTGTCCACATGATGGGCCGGGGACAGCAGATTGTGGGCCAGCTTTCCGTCGTTGCTGATCAGCAGCAGTCCCAGGGTATCCTTGTCCAGACGGCCTACAGGAAACAGATCCTTTCGCTGGCTTTGGATCAGATCCAGCACCGTAGGCTGCTTTTTATCCCGGGCGGCTGACAAAACCCCCGCCGGCTTATGCAGCATATAATATTCAAACTGCTGATAGGATAACACCTGGCCGTCTACCGTTACCCTGTCCTGTTCTATCTCTATTTTGGTCTCCGGCTTTTTCACGATCTCTCCGTTCACCCGAACCCGGCCTTTGCGAATAAGCTGTTTTACACCGGCTCTCGTGTCCACGGAAAGATCCGCCAGATATTTATCCAGTCTCAGCTGCATGGTTTCCTCCTAAAGCATTCGCCAGCCGGCGTTGTATTTGTTCTTGATCCGGCCGCGATCCAGCTTGCCAAAGCCCAGCGGCTGTCCCTCTGTACACAGCAGGATCCACCCCTTCCGGTCATTCAGCTCCGGGGCATCTATGGTCTCTCCTTTGAGATACCGCACCGTGCGCTCGTCCTGAAGCTTTAAGGATAAGGTCAGGGGAAATTCCTCCTGCCGTAAGGCCATAGCCAGCGCCTGGGAGGGCTCAAAGCGATGCTTTTTGCATTCTCCCACCAGCAGACCGGTGCGCAGGAAACGCAAACGTTTTCGGGTAATGGGCTGCTCCGGTACGTAGTATACCAGATCCTTTTTCACCATCCAGTGGCCTGCACCGGCAAAGCAGCCAGCCGATAACAGGGGCTGTAAAAAGTCCTTCGCCTCCTCCGGCAGGGGATCTCCCTTCTCCTTTGGCTGGGACGCTTTCTCTGCAGGGGCAGCTTTACCCTTTTGCAAAAGAGCCACAAAATGTCCCTCTCCCTCCATATTCTGGGGGAATATCCGCACAGCATCCGTGAAAGGGGCAAGACCGGGAGAAAATTTCTCGTATCTATCAACAGGCACCAGATGAAATTCCGGCCGATTCTCCAGCAGCCAGGCCAGGGTGCCCTCATTTTCCAGGGAAGAAAAGGTACAGGTGGAAAAAACAAGCATTCCTCCGGGCTTCAACATATCCGCAGCCTGTAAAATCAGGGTTTTCTGAATCTCACTGTAGTATTCCGGTCCGTGTTCCTCCCAGAAACGGATCATCTGGGGTTCCTTATGAAACATCCCCTCCCCTGAACAGGGGGCATCCACCAGTATCTTGTCAAAGGCTTCCGGAAAAGCCTCTACCAAAACGGCAGGATCCTCACTGCAGACAGCCATATTACCTATGCCAAAGCGCTCCAGATTGCGAAGAAGCGCCTTTGCCCGGGAATTGCTGATATCGTTAGCCAGCAAAAATCCGGTGCCCTTTAATTTAGCTCCCAGCTCTGTAGCCTTGCCTCCCGGAGCCGCACAGAGATCCAGCACCAGATCTCCCTCCTCCACAGGCAGTAGACTGGCCGGTGTCATGGCGCTGGGCTCCTGCATATAAAAGAGGCCGGCATAGTGCCAGGGATGACGTGAAGGGGCAGACGCCGGATCATAGTAAAAGCCGTTAGGTACCCAGGGAATGGATTCCAGGGGGAAATCAAAAGTCTCCCGAAAAGCTTCCGGAGAGATCTTCAGGGTATTTACCCTGAGACCGGTGCGTACCGGCCGCTCAAAGGACGCCAAAAAGGCCGGGTACATCTCTGTACCCAGCAATTCCTCCATAGACTGTTGAAATGTATCCGGTAAATTCAGTTTCATTAGCACCTCATCTTGTTGTATATACCCTATTCCTCCGTATCGACGGTAACTGCCTGGGCCCGATAGCCCTCGGAGATAATATCCAGCTGACGATGAAAATGCTTTAACTGTTCCATATCGTTCAGCTGATATATACGGTAAAACTCATCCTGTATCTTGCTTACCTCCCGCTTGTTAGAGACACGATACAGATTTTCTATGTTATTTAAAATATCCTCCACCAGCTTCAGATTTGTCTGGGAAGAATTCTGAGCATCCATAATATCACTGCGCACAGAGGACATTTCGTGATCCAGAGCCACAATGGCATCTGCGGCGTTGCTCAGACGGGTCCGGATATGCTCCGGCATATTGACCTTGTATTTGTATTGCAGAGAATGTTCGATGGTAGACCAGAAATCCATAGCCATAGTGCGGATCTGTATCTCCGCATGGATCTTTTTCGGCCCGGCCAGCGTCTCCACGGTGTAGGCAATGATCAGATGATAGCTTCGATAGCCGCTGGGCTTGATATTGTGGAGATAATCCTTGATACCCACGATCTCCATATCGCTTCTGCCCCGGATGATCTCTTCCACTCTGGCAATATCCTCCACAAACTGGCAGATAATGCGAATACCGGCGATGTCGTCTATCTCCGCCTCCAGGCGATCCAGAGGTATGTTTTTCTTCTGAAGCTTGTCGAGAATGCTTTCCACGGACTTTACCCGTCCCGTCACCTGGGTAATGGGACAATAAAGATCCATCTCCTTGTGCTCCCGGATCAAATGGTTAAATTTTACGGTCAGTTCCTTTACTGCCAGTTCGTAAGGGCACAAAATCTGCCGCCAGAGCTGTATTTCCATAGCTGCATTGCCTCATTTCTTTCAATTTGATACAGCCCTCTCATTATAGCATAAGCTGCATCCAAAATAAACCATATGCGTCTCTTTGCTTTTTTAGAACATCTTTTTCCCCACAGGGAGTGGACTATATTCTTTTCCTGTTTCATACACATAAATAAAAAACAAAATCATGAAAAAAATATGTATCGGTATAGGCTCTGTTATATTTCTTGCCTTTTTGCTGCTTT
Source organism: uncultured Lachnospiraceae bacterium (assembly GCA_964618605.1). Lineage (GTDB taxonomy): Bacteria > Bacillota > Clostridia > Lachnospirales > Lachnospiraceae > UBA11957. The sequence goes on from CAZUBP010000012.1 coordinate 13,068, forward strand.
TTCCCCACGTAGCCGTTGCCGGGGCTTCGGAAGGGCTGCTGCTGTGGTTTAACCGTATCGTTCCGGCGCTGCTCCCCTGTATGATCCTGACCCAGCTGTGTATCCATACAGGGATCCTGGAGCGTGTGACTGCAGGCAAAAATACCCCCGGCAAATATACCGGCCTCTCGGGCAACGGACTGTATATCGCCATTCTGGGACTCCTGTGCGGTTTTCCTATGGGCGCCCGGCTGGTAAATGATTTCTATACCGCAGAAAGGATCTCCAAAAGGGAAGCCTGTTATCTCCTGTGCTTTTGCAATCAGCTTTCCCCTGCCTTTTTGATCGAGTATGTACTGGCGGATCATTTCGCCGCAGCCTCTGTGCGGCATCTTTTGCTTCTGGCTTATTATATGAGCCTGTTTCTGCTATGGTTTCTCTGCAGGCTCATCCAGAGGAAAAATATTCACATCAAAGCCTCGGGAAACGAAAACCTTTTCGTTAGTCAGGCAACAAAAAAGGAGGCTACCCAGACTTTCTGCCTGAGCGAAAATCTGGATACCTCCATCATGAACAGTCTTAACGCCATGGGGCGTATCGGCGGATATATCGTCCTGTTCTCTGTTATGGCGGCCGCCATACAAAGCCTGTCTCCCCTGCCCCTATCCATAAACAGCATCCTCATGTCTCTCCTGGAAATCACCACAGGACTGGGACAGATCAAAAACTGCGTCTGGCCGGAACTGCTAAAGGGGATCCTGATCAACTGCCTGTGCGCCTTCGGCGGCTTAAGCAGCCTGATGCAGGTCAGCGGCATGCTGAAGGACAGCGGTCTCCCCGTATCTGTCTGCTACAAGGCAAAACTGCTGCAAGCTGTGATCACAGGGCTTATTACAGCCTTATTCCTCTTCCTCGTACTCTGACTCATCCTCTGCCGGCTCTTCTTCGTTAGCAATACCGGAAACCTGGGGAGCCAGCTCACTGCGGTTCTTTCTGACCACATCGTAGCAGCTCTTCAGGGAATTCATAAAGAAGCTGTATTTCTCGCCCACATCGCTGAGGGTCGTCTCCATGATCTGGGACATATTAGCCAGCATATCGTCTGTGTAGCTGATAGCGCTGAGACGGATATTGTTGGCATCTGTGGTAGCAGCATCCAGAATGCTCTGAGCCTGGGCCTGAGCCTGATTTACAGTCTCATTAGCCTGAGCATAAGCTCTCTGCATAACTTCATGCTGGCTGACCATCTCCTGTGCGGTAGCCTCTGCCTCTGCGATAATAGACTCTGCCTTTGCCTGAGCATCTGCCAGGATGGCATCCTTATTGCTGATGATCTTCTGGTATCT
>CAZUBP010000013.1:0-13950 GCA_964618605.1 uncultured Lachnospiraceae bacterium
TTTTTGTTTTGTCCACACCCTGCTGAAGGCATTTTTTCTCATTTTTCCGGCTTTGTGCAATTTTAACAATTTTTCATTTTTACCCCCTTTTTTTCTGCCGTCATAAGCAGGCATTTGCCGTCATACATTTCTATCAAAGCGCAATGCGAAAGGTTTACCCTTGCTTTCTTTTTCCTTCAATAAGAAAACCCGTCGTTATCTTTTCTGTCTTTTTGCTGTCGGCGGCCTTCTTTTTGCCGCCATTTCCTTTCTCTCCCCCCGCTTCGCCTTTGACCGCTATACCCAGGCTCTTCTTGCAGAAACCTTCGCCCAGGATACCCTGTCTCTCCACTTTGCTCTGGCCAATCCGGAGGACTACGGCTTCTCCCAGGAAGAACCCACCCTGGGCACCTTTTCCACGGGAGACGCCACCCTGTATGCCGCCCTCCTGGAAAATCAGGCAGCGGCACTGGAAAGCTTTGACACCAACCGTCTGTCAAAGGAGCAGTCCCTCACTCTGGAGATCCTGAAAACCACCAATACCCTGGAACAGGAGCAGCTGGCTGGCTTCGCTCTGTGGAATCGTCCCAGCTCCACGCTGGGCATACAGACAGAGCTGCCCACCCTCTTTGCGGAATATGCCTTTCGCCGTCAGCAGGATATTGACACCTACTTTCAGCTGCTTTCCGACACTCCCCGATATTTCGCCGACTACATAGCCGGCATAAGGGCTGCTGCCAACGAAGGGTACGGCCCTGCCCGGGAGACCCTGGAGGATCTGATCGCCCAGTGCCGGGAATTTCTCGGGGATCAGAGCCGGGAACATTTCCTTCAAAGAGTTTTCGATTCCCGCTGTCAAGCCTGTGATTTTCTGACGGAGGAGGAACGCCAAACCCTCTCCGATGAGCATTATACCCTCCTTACCTCCTGTGTCTTTGCCGCCTACGAGGATCTCATCTCCGGTTTCCAGGCTCTGTATTCCCAGGCCGGGGAGCTTGGAGGGCTGGCAGCCTATACCGGAGGGAAAGCCTATTACCAGGCTTTGGTGCAATCCCTCTGCGGTACGGATATGACGCTGGCAGAGATCCGCCTGCGGCTGTACAACCAGCTGTTTGCCGACATACAATCCGCCGGGAAGCTGGAGCTTTCCTCCGGTTCCGAGGAGACGGTCTACGATACCCAAGACGCCCTTGCCATGCTGCAGGAGTTAAAGGAAGAGACCACCCCCTACTTTCCCTCCGGGCCTGAGGTCTCCTGGGAGCTGAAGGAGGTGGATGATGCTCTGGCAGCCTATGCCAGCCCCGCCTTCTATATGATCCCGCCCGCAGACGCCCTGTCGGAAAACACCATTTATCTTAATCCACGAGAAAATCTCTCCGGTTTTTCTCTGTATACCACCCTTGCCCACGAAGGCTTCCCCGGTCACCTGTACCAGACTACCTATTACTACAGCCAGGATCCCCCTCTGATCCGCCGCATTCTTTCCTTCGGCGGATACAGCGAGGGCTGGGCTACTTACGCAGAGTCCCTGATCTGCGAAATAGAGGGAAAGGACTGGGAAGGGGCCAAAGTCTACTGGCTGGACCGCTCCCTGAATCTCTGTATCGCCTCCCTTATGGATCTGGGCGTTAACGGGGATGGGTGGTCTCTGGAGCGGGCCCAGGATTTTCTGGCAGATTTCGGCATCACCGAGGAAAGCTCGGCAAAGGATCTCTACCAGTACGTGGTAGAAAATCCCGGGAATTATCTGCGCTATTATCTTGGCTGTCTTTCCTTTCTGGATCTTCGCTCCCGCTGTCAAAAGGCCCTGGGAGAGGATTTCGATCTCACCGCCTTCCATGAAGCTGTACTCCAAACCGGCCCCTGCCCCTTCTCCCTGCTGGAAACAGAAGTGGAAAATCAGCTGGGGATTTCCTGAAACAAAAACAGCCGAAGCAAATCTTCTTTGATCTGCTTCGGCTGCATCTGTCTGCGCTGTTATTTACAGTTGCTGAAAAAGTCGGTAATATTCTGCAGGGCCTTCACCAGAACGTTGGCCTCCTCCTCGGATATATTCTTCATTACCGCCCGTATCATTTCTTCATGGAATTTTCTGTGGTGGTCATAGGCCCGGCGCCCCTTCTCTGTCAGGGACAAAAGTACGATCCGCCGATCCTTCTGGCTGCGCACCCGTTCTATATAGCCCTTGTTCACCAGACTGTTTACTGCTGTAGTGAGGGTTCCTACGGTGATCATCATCTTCCCGGCAACAGTTGACATATTCCGGGGCTCCTCAATGCCCACCGCTTCTATAATATGCATATCGTTGTTGGTAATGTCCTCAAACTCCTCCGTGATCAGTGTACGGCCCTCAATGGCCATGATTTCCTGGAAAAGATTGGATAGAACACCGTTAAATGTATCGTAATGGTCCATACCTGTACCTCCCTCTCCTGTCCACCATCTTACTCGTTTTTTCTCGAAAAATCAACGATTTTACATCCGACTGCCCAGCCATATACTGGCTGCTGTGGCTGCCAGCACACACAGAAGTGCCCCCGGCAGGATAAAGCGGCTCTTCCTTATCCTTACATGGATCAGGTACAGAGACATGGTGTAAAATACCGTTTCTGTGGAGCACATCAGCAGGGAAGCGATATACCCCAGCCGGGAATCTGCGCCGTACCGGCTGTAAATATCCGTCAAAAGACTCACCGCCGCACTGCCGGAGAAAAGGCGCACCACCGACAGGGGCACCAGCTCTGCCGGAAGCCCCAAGGGAGCCGTAAACCGACTTATTTTGTCGCTGAACCAGTCCAGAAATCCGGAATCCCGGAGAATCGCCACCCCCGCCATCAGGCCGATGAGGGTGGGGAGGATATCCCCTGCGGTGTGGATCCCTTCTTTTGCTCCCCGAGTAAAAACCTCGTAGCAATTCACTCTTTTGTACAGGCCATAGGTCAGTATGTACAGCACCAGAAAGGGCAGCATGGCAGAGGAGAGAAAAGAAAGCAGCTTCATCCTACGCCTTTCTCTGCCGGAGCCGACAGAACAGGATGGCTACAGCGGTACTGATGGCCGTGGCCACAAGCCCCGGTCCGGCAATGGCTGCAGGGTCGGCACTGCCGTACTGACTGCGGTAAGCTATGATCGTAACGGGGATCAGCTGCAGAGAGGAAATATTCAGTATCAGAAATACCGCCATTTCATCGGACACTGCCCGGAGCTCCTCTGCCTCCTTCGAATGTGCCCCTCTTTTCTTTTCCGCCACATGATCCAGCTCCTCCATGGCCTTCAGCCCGGCTGCCGTAGCCGCCCAGCCCAATCCCAGGATATTCGCCGTCATATTCAGAGAAACTGCATCCAGAGCCTTTTCCTCCCCCTTCAGCCCCGGCATCAGCCAAAGCAAAAAGGGGCGTACCTTCTTTGCGCCCAAAGAGATCAGCCCCGATTCTTTTGCAATTTCCATCAGTCCGTTCCAGAAGGCTACCACGCCGGCCACAGAGATACACAGCTCCACGGCTTCCTTTGCCCCAGCCAAAGCCCCCTGGGTGATCTGGGGAAGGGTTCCCGCCAGGGTACCGTAGCCGATACCCAGCAAAAGCATGCCCGCCCATAGATAATTCAGCATACCTTCGCCCCTCTTTTTTCACAGTATATGGCTGTGCCCCGGGAATGTATGCCTTATTTTTTCTCTCCTTCTATCTCCCTGAGAAGCTGCCTCCGCTCATCTGCCAGGATCAGCCGGGGAAGTGCCGACGTATACAGGGGATGGGGGAAACGATGAAGGAACAACACCGTGGCCTCATGCCGGGTCATGGCTTCTATCAGCTGGAGGTAATCCTCCGGCTTCTCCTTCCAGGCCTCGTGAAGGAGGGTAAGCACCCGATGGATCTGGGTGGCCGCATCCTGCTGCAGCTTCTTTCCTTCCTGCCGGGTTTTTTCCAGCCACCGATCTGCTGCCGCTGCATATTCCTCTGCCGTCTCAGCCTGCTGTCCCAGACAAAAGCTGTACAGTTCCTCCAGCATGGCCTGTTCTTCCTCCTCCCGAGATTTTTCCTCTTGATTGAGGATCAGGGTCTGTTCCCGTATGTCCAGTGCCCGCCGCTGATCCTGGATAAAATCTGCCACAGCAGTTTCCTCCCGGGCGGTTTGGCGGCGGAGCCAGTCCAGCAGCAGTGTGCTTCTTTTCTCCCGCTGCTCCAGCTCCTCCTCCTTTTCCTTCCACCGCTGACAGGCATCGGCCATAAGACTGAAGCCATACTGTACCAGACAGCACCGTTCCTCCCAGCCGGCCTTTTCTATCCGTTCCTTCAGCTCCTGTCCCGGCTCCTCTTCCTCCAGCCTCAGGGAGGAAAAATCTCGAGTATAGGTTCTGTACAATGCGTACCAGCTGTAAAATTCCCGGGCTATGGTTTCCCACTGAAGATATTGCATCACCAGCTCCTGATCCACCTCTATATGCAGCCCTTCGTAAAGCTTCAGGATCTCCGAGAGATCCTCCCAGCCACGGGCGGTAACAAAATGCAGCTGCTGTCCCTCTCTTTTGGTGTAATAAAAGCGATCCTGTCGGCAATCCAGATAGAAAAGGATGGCACCGTGAAGCTGCTTTTCTCTGGCATAGCTGCGCCACACGGGATAATCCGGTTCTATATCCAGCCTTTTCACCCGGTCCAGGGTAACCATATCAAACTCCCGCACAGACCGATTGTATACATAAGGGTTTCCCGCTGCCACGATCACCCATCCTGCCGGTACAGCATACTCCCCGAACTTCTTTTCCTGCAAAAGCTGCAGCATGGTAGGCATCAGGGTCTCCGATACACAGTTGATCTCATCCAGAAAGAGGATACCCTCCTGTTTCTTATGCTGCTCCATATACCGGTAAATACTGCCGATGATCTCACTCATGGTGTACCGGGTAACCTCGTATTCCCTGCCTGCAAAGGTATCCTTCTGGATCACCGGCAGACCCACAGCGCTCTGTCGGGTGTGATGGGTCATGGTATAGGCCACAAACCCTACGTCACAGGCCTTTGCCGCCTGTCGGACGATCTCCGTCTTTCCGATTCCCGGCGGCCCGATAAGCAAAATGGGCCGCTGCCGCCGTGGGGACAGCCGGTAATTCCCCTTTTCGTCTCTGGCCGTGTAGGCCTTTACTGTATGGATGATTTCATCCTTTCCCCGTTGTATGTTCATGGTGTTCCTCTCCGGCCGAAGCGGCCCTCTCTTTCATCATCAAATAATGTCTCAAAGCTTCTGTCCATCTGCAGATTTACCTTTTTTATATATCCCGGTGTCTTTCCCTTCATCAGTTTGTCGTTCAGATAGACAAAGGCCGTCTCGTAATCCGGTGCTTCACGGGGATAGATCCCGTCCCCGTCGGTAAAATAGATCAATCCTTTAAGGTCCCGGATATCTCCTGTTTTCCTCTTTTCTTCTATCCAGGAAAAAACCGGCCGAAAGTCCGTATTTCCCAGTCCCCGGATCTTTATCCGCTGCCGGTAGTCCTTCCAGTCCTCTTCCTTCTCTATCAGCCGTTCGTCCTGGATCATGGAATCACACTGAAGGATATGCACCCGCATCCGACGGAAAAAGTGCTCCTTTTTCTCCAGAATAGAGAAGGTTTCCTTCAGAAACTGCTGCACAATATCTCCGGAACAGGAGCCGGAGGTGTCTATGGCGATCACGATTTCCGAAAGACGCCGTACCTCGCTGGTCTCCAAAGGCTCCAGCAACACCGGCCCCTGGTAATGCTCCCGGCTGTAGGTGTACAGGATGGTATCAAAATTCTCCTGATCCAGCAAAAGCTCCTCCCCCGCCGTCATATATCCTTCCAGCAGCTCCTTGTAATCGTACTCTGAGGCTTGTGGCTCCCGGTATTTTTGCACACCGCTGCCGCCGCTGCCCCGGATGCCGCCTTTTTCTCCTACACCCTCGCCTCCCTGGGTTATGGCAGAAAAACGGCGAAGCTGCTGCCGCCAGTTTTCCGCTGTTTTCTTCGTCTCATACCAGGGACGGTGATCGTCGCAGGCAAAAAGATCTGCTGCCCCGGAGAGTTCCCCGGCGGCCTCTTCCTGGCCGTAACGATAAAGCTCCGCCGCCGTACCTATTCTCTTACCTTCCAGCCAGTCATAAAAAGCCTGCCGTTTCTCCCTTTCCTCCTGAGAAAGCCTCCTCGTATATCCCAGCTTTCGCTCCAGTGTCCACTCGGCGATGGTGTCACAGCAGAGATTCCACAGCCTTTGCTCCCGGCCCTCCATTCCCTGCACCGGATGATACAGGAGCAAATGTGCCAGGGTATGGGCCACATCCCGTTCACAGCCTTCCTCCCGGGCAAAAGCTTCCAAAAGGGCCTTTTCCTCCACAAAATAGGTAAAGCCGTCACTGCCCGCCCCGGAAATATTTTCAGATTTTTCCGGTGTCAGCAAGTGAAAGGCCTGTCCCAGATAGGGCCAGTCACGATCCAGGCTTCGTCCCACCAGCTGCAGGATCCTCTGCCACAGGGGGCCCCGGCTTTCCGGAAGTTCTCCCTCCGGTACTCCCCCGGTGAGGAGTGCCCCCAGGCAATCTGTCTGTCCCCGCTGTATCCCCAGAGAAATAAGGGCCTCCCGCTCCTTCTCAGAAAACCAGTCCTCCTTCAGGCACACCCGCAGGCCTTCCAGATCCCCTTTTTCCACCAGCGTTTCTCCCGCCGCCTTGTGCCGCAGCTGCAGGTATTGGCCGCAGGCCTTTCGATGGGCCTCCTCCTGGTCTGTTCCATGACAAAAAATGCGGATGGCCGCATCCAGACGGACCTTTTCCTGACCACTTGTCAAAAAACGTTCAAAATCCGTGTTGATACGATCACCCGCTTTCTGTATTACTTTTTATTTGTGTTCCAGCAGATACTGGTAAATATCCCGTTTGGTGGTTCCCCGGTCTGCGGCCACCAGCTTCATGGCTTCCTTCCTGGGCACTCCCTGCTCCTCATAGTGAGCCATGTGCTCCTCAATGGAAAGCTCCTTCCAGCCATCCTGCTTTTCCTTCTCGATCAGCGCCCGGCTTTTTCCCTCCAGCACCAGCACGCATTCTCCCCGAGGCTCCTCTGCCTGATAATGCTCCAAGGCCCCAGACAGGGTGGTCTGAAAGGCCGTCTCATGCTTCTTCGTCAGCTCCCGGCACACCGTCAGCTTCCGGTCTCCCAGGGCATCGTAAAGCTCCTGCAGTGTACGCAGCAGGCGATGGGGTGCCTCATACAGCACTATCGTCCGGGTTTCCTGCTTCAGCTCCTCCAGAATGGTCTGCTTTTCCTTCTTGTCCGCCGGCAAAAAGGCCTCAAAGGCAAAGCGCCGGGTAGGCAGACCGGACATGGTGAGGGCCGTGATACAGGCCGCCGGTCCCGGTACACTGGATACGGGGATCCCCACCTCCATACACATTTTCACCAGCTCTTCCCCGGGATCGGAGATCCCCGGTGTTCCCGCATCGGTGATCAGGGCGATGGTGGTGCCCTTCAGCATCTTTTCCACCAGCTGATGCCCTTTTTCGATCTTGTTGTACTCATGGTAGCTGGTCATGGGGGTTTTGATGTCAAAATGCCGCAGCAGGCGGATGCTGTTTCTCGTATCCTCCGCTGCGATGAGATCCGCTTCCTTCAGTATGCGCACCACCCGGAAGGTTATATCCTCCAGATTGCCGATGGGTGTGGCACACAGATACAGTTTTCCTGTCATATTATTTCTCCTGTGGGGGCTCTTTTTTCCCCTTTCCCGGCTGCCAGTCCATGCCGTAGATCTCATGGATCTGCCGGCTGTACTGTCCCGGAGCGTCATATACAATGAGGGGCTTTTCCACGGTGATCCGGGGACGCCCTCCCTTTAAAGCCTCTATCAGCACCATATTGGGTTCCCGATCCACAAAGGGATACACCAGCTGCATGCGTTTCGGCTCCAGTCCGTATTTCATCAGTACCCCCATGATCTCCGCCAGGCGGAAGGGGCGATGCACCATATAAAAACGGCCCTTGGGCTGCAGCAGGGCTGCGCTCTGGCTCACCACATCCTCCAGGGTACACAGTACCTCGTGGCGGGCAATGGTTTTTGCCTCCTGTTGGTTGGTCAGACCGTGTTTTCCCGTCATATACGGCGGATTACAGGTAACCACAGAAAAAGAGGCTGCGCCGAACAGCGCCACAGCCTCCTTCACATCTCCCTGTACGATATGCACACAATCCTCCAGATGATTCAAAGCCACACTTCGTTTGGCTGTATCCGCACTGCGCTGCTGTATTTCCAGTCCGTAAAACGCTTCTCCCTGGGTTTTTGCCTTCAAAAGAAGAGGAATTACCCCGGAGCCGGTACAAAGATCCAGCGCCCGCTCTCCCTTCTTCACAGAGGCAAACCAGGACAGCAGCACGGCATCGATGCCGTAGCAGAAATCCTGGGTCTGCTGTATCAGCCAATACCCGTTCTGCAGGTCATCCAGCCGCTCTCCTTCTGCCAGTACGATATCCATAGTCATCCTTTCCTTACACGCTGTGCATAGCTTATTTATCTTTTTCCAGGCTGGCACAGGCTTTGACTTCCTCTGCTGACAGCTTCACCTTTTTATTTCTGGGCTTAAACTTCAGCTCCTCTACCTTGTACTCCTGGATCTCTTTTTCGTCGTTATTGTCCACCAGCACCTTCACCAGCTGACGCAGCACATTGACGCTGTTGACCTCTCCCTTTAAACCGTCGGGAGTGATCACGCTGTCGCCTACAGAGGGCAGCTTACGGTTCAGATATTCGTAGGTCTCCTGCTCATTCTTCAGACAGCACATAAGACGGCCGCAAACGCCGGAAATCTTCGTCGGATTCAGGGACAGATTCTGTTCCTTTGCCATTTTGATGGACACCGGAGCGAATTCCGACAGGAAGGTATGACAACACAGAGGCCGTCCGCAGATACCGATGCCTCCCAGGATCTTGGTCTCGTCCCGGACACCGATCTGACGCAGCTCGATACGGGTCTTAAACACCGCCGCCAGATCCTTTACCAGCTCACGGAAATCAATACGTCCGTCAGCGGTAAAATAAAACAGTACTTTATTATTATCAAAGGTATACTCTGCTTCGATCAGCTTCATCTCCAGCTGATGCTCCTGAATCTTTTTCAGGCAGATAGCAAAGGCCTCTTTTTCCTTTTTGCGGTTATTCTCTTCTCTTGCATCATCCTTGGGTGTGGCGATGCGGATCACACTTTTCAGCGGCTGAACCACCCGTTCCTCCGTCACCTCTCTGGGGCCCAGCACCACAAAACCATATTCAACACCACGGGCTGTTTCCACAATGACATGGTCACCCTCACATACCGGATAATCCTTGGGATCAAAATAATAGATCTTACCCACATGGCGGAAACGTACTCCGATTACTTTTAACATAGTCAACTGCTCCTTAATTTTCACGTATCGTCAGAAGCAAAAGCTCAATGGTCAGCTCAAAGTTGACATTGGACTTCAGCCTCGTCCGTACCTTTTCTATTGCATCCAGAATGGTCTGCAGCCCCTCATAGGAGCTCTGGCTGGCACGCTTTTTCAGCATATCCAGCTGTCCGCGAAATACCAGCTTATCCACCTCTGCCGTTGCCTTGTACAGCAGAATATCTCTGAACCACAGGGAGAAAAGCTCCAGATATTCTTCAATATCCGCTTTTTCCTCTGTCAGGCGTTTCACACAATCGTTCACCTGGGTCATGGGCATATGGTAGGATCGGGACAAAATATCCACGCATACATCTACCCGCACATGAAATGTCCCGGTAGCTGCCATATTTTTCGCCTTCCCGATATTTCCCTGGGCATAGGCGGCATCCAGCTCCGCATAATAGTCCGGCACATCACAGGCATCCATCAGGTACTGCTTGATCTGGGGCGTACTCACCAGACGCATGGCCAGATGCACGCAGCGGGACCGAATGGTAGGCAGCAGCATATCCACATTATCTGTCAGAAGAAAGATCTTGGCGTACCCCGGCAGATCCTCCAGGGTCTTTAGCAGGGCATTCTGGGCCTGCACCGTCATCTTCTCCGCATCCGGCACAATATAGATCTTGTAGGGACTGCATTCCGGTCGGATCAGTATATCATCCACCAGCTGTGTACGGATCTCATCGATACCCAGGCTGGAGGGTTTCTCATGATACACGGTAATAATATCCGGATGATTCCGGGTCTCCGCCTTTCTGCAGGAAGCACACTCCAGACAGGGCTCGATCCCTTTCCTCTCGCACTGCAGAGTCATAGCCAGGATCCCGGACAACAGCCGTTTTCCCGTTCCCTTTTCGCCGTAAAAAATATACGTCTGCGCTACTTTATCTGTTTTAATAATATCCTGTAAATACTCAACGACCTCTTCCAGGCCGATGACACTGTCAAATCCCGGCATAGTACCCTCCTGAATCTGTCTGTTCTCCCTAGTATAGCATAGAATTTATCTTTTTTTCAATCTCTGCCATGCATTCCTCCAAATTTGCATTGAGGAAGCGATGGGTTATCCCTGCCTCCAAAAGGTTCTCCTCCGAAAAGTCCCGGCTGTCTGCCAGAAATCGTCGGCAAACCTCGGCGTAATCCGGAGATTTCTGCTTTTTCTCCCGGGTGAGGGCACGCATCAGACGATCCCCGTCCTCCACCTCTATATACAGAGGCACCATGGTCTCCTCACCGTAATACGCCTTCATTTTCCGATAGGATTCCAGAGTCCCGATCCCCAGATAATCCTGCTCCTCCAAATGGATCTGGCCGTCATCCGCTGTAAAATAATGCCAGATGCCCTGCACCGTATCGTAGGAACGAAGCTCTATAAGATGCCCCTGGGCCTCTATCTCCCGCAACTTCTTTTCATCGGTGAAAAAATACTCTCTCCCCTGCTCTTCCCCCTGGCGAATAGGCCGGGTGGTGTAGAGGACGATCTGGTGCAGCTTCAGCTGGGGATCCTCCAGCAGGCGCTGGTACAGGGTATCCTTCCCGGAGGCACTTTTGCCCATAAGATAAAATATATGATGCATAATGGCTCCTTTTACCGGATAAAATTGGTGGACTGGCGGGCTTCCTTCTCCGGCAGACCGAACTGCTCTTTACCCAGAGCAATACTCTGCATCAAAAATACCATATTTCTGGCCAGATTGCGCATGGTCTGTTTGCCCTCTTCGTCCATATCGGCCTCCCCCTGGGTTCTGCCATGGATGCTGTTCCAGTACTGGCTGGCGGCGATGGGCATATTGCTGATGGTGAAATACTTATTTAATTCATCAAAGGTTGCGGAACAGCCGCCTCTTCTGGCACATACCACGCTGGCGCCTACCTTCATGGTCTTGTCAAAATGAGAGCTGTAGAACAGGCGATCCAGACAGGCAACCAGAGTAGCATTGGCGGAAGCGTAATATACGGGGCTGGCTACAACCAGGCCATCTGCTTCCTCAAACTTGGGGGCCAGCTCATTTACCACATCATCAAACACACATTTTCCCTTTTCGGCACAGGAGCCGCAGGCGATACAGCCTCTCACCGGCTTGTTGCCTACCTGTACGATCTCTGTCTCCACGCCTTTTTCTGCAAAGATCTTCTCCATTTCCCTGATGGCTACTGAAGTGTTTCCCTCTTTTCTCGGGCTTCCGTTTATGATCAATACCTTTAATGCTTTCTTCATTTTCTTGTCCTCCTGAAATTTATATTTATACCTTAAACCGGTATCCTACCCCCCATATCGTCTCAATATACTGAGGCTTGGAGGTGTTAAATTCGATTTTTTCCCGGATCTTCTTGATATGTACCGTAACGGTAGCAATATCTCCGATAGACTCCATATCCCATATTTTGGTAAACAGCTCATCCTTGGTGAAAACGTGATTGGGGTTCTGAGCCAGGAAGGTCAGCAGATCAAATTCCTTGGTGGTAAACTGCTTTTCTTCCCCGTTTACCCACACCCGACGGGCTGTCTTGTCGATCTTAATGCCCCGGATCTCAATAATATCGTTCTCCGGCATTCCGCTGCCCACCAGTCGTTTGTACCGGGCCAGATGAGCCTTCACCCGTGCCACCATCTCGCTGGGGCTGAAGGGTTTGGTGATATAATCGTCTGCCCCCAGGCCCAGGCCCCGGATCTTGTCGATATCATCCTTTTTGGCCGATACCAGGATCACCGGTGTGTTTTTTGCCTTGCGGATCTCCTTGCAGATCTCAAAGCCATCCACACCCGGAAGCATCAGATCCAGAATAAACAGGTCAAACTCCCCTTCCAGAGCTTTTTTCAATCCCGTGTCTCCCCGGTTTTCGATCTCCACAGCGAAACCGGAGAGCTCCAGATAATCCTTTTCCAGCTCGGCTATGGATTCCTCGTCCTCTATGATCAGTATTCTATTCACTTCTTTATTCATATACGGGTACCTCCTGATACTTTCTGATAACAAAATAAATGGTGGTTCCTTCACCTTCCACGCTGGTGGCCCACACCTTTCCTCCGTGATCCTCCAGAATCTTTTTCACAATGGAAAGGCCGATACCACTGCCCCCCTTTGCGGAATTGCGGGAAGCATCGGTACGGTAGAACCGTTCAAAGATGTAAGGCACGTTCCGGGCTTCAATACCCTTGCCGTTATCCTCCATCTCCACCTGGATAAAGTCTCCCACATCCTTCACACGGATCTGGATCTTTCCCGGCTCCTTATCCATATATTTAAGGGAATTGCTGATAATATTGTTGATCACCCGCTGGAGCTGTTCCACATCGGCGATGATGGTCACCCCGGGCTCCACCCGATTATCATACTGCAGCTGCATTCCCTTGGCTTCCAGCTCCATGCTCAGCTCTTCCACGCAATCGTTAAAGTAATCCACCACATCAATTTTGCTGAAGGTATAGGGAATACGATTGGTGTCGATCTTGGAATAAAAGGTCAGCTCATTGATGAGCCTGTCCATATCGTTGGCCTTGGTGTATATGGTGCGGATATACCGATCCATTTTTTCCGGGGTGTCTGCCACCCCATCCATAATGCCCTCCACATAGCCTTTTACCGCTGTGATGGGGGTTTTCAGATCATGGGAAATATTGCTGATCAAAGCCTTGCTCTCCCGGTCAAAATCCATTTTTTCCTCGGTGGTGGCCTTCAGACGCTTCCGCATGTCCTCGAAATCCTCACAGAGATCGTTGATCTCTTCCACCGTGCACCCTTCCACCGTAAAATCCAGATTGCCGTTTTTGATCTTATTGGTGGCCTCCTTAAGCTGATTTAAGGGCACCTTGATACTATTATATATCCATAACAGCAGACACATACTGGTCAAAGCCAGAATAATCAGGGCAATCACCAAAAGCTCCAGCAGAGCCGCCCGGATATGGGGTGCCAGGGCCGTAGAACTGGTAACGATAAAGATACTGGCCTTTTCTCCCTGGGCCGTGGTGAAATCCAGCTGTTTTACCAGTGCCTGCACTTCTCCGCCCAGATATACGCTGTTGTTGTTTTCCTCTTCCACCCCTTTATATACGGGCAGTTCTGCCAGAATTTTATCGCTGTTTCCCTCAAAAAGGTCCTCTCCCAGACCGGAATACAGGATATCCTCTCCTACCCGGAGCACCAGCGCAGAATACCGGGCTTCCAGCTCTTCATTCAGGGAACTCAGGTAGGCTATATCTGTCAGCCGGGTCTTGTCCTTATCCCGCTGCTGCACCAAACTCTCCACATAGGCCGTGGTCAGATCACTTACCAGAGTGGCGTTATCCGACAGGGTCGTATAGGTTACCTTCAGGCCCAGACTCTTGCTGAGGGCAGACATCTGGTATTTGGAAAAGCCAAGACCCAGCACGCCGATCAGCAGTACCGGAATCAGCAGCATCAGCACAAAGGCAAACACCAGCCTTGTTTTTAATTTTTTCAAAGAGATTCCCTCCTTTACCATCTGTTTATTATAGCATAGGTGTCTCTGGGAAACCCTTCTTTTTTATTAATCTTTTGTAAAAACCCTCTAAAACC
>CAZUBP010000014.1:0-13829 GCA_964618605.1 uncultured Lachnospiraceae bacterium
CAGGCGGAGCGTAACAAAGAACAGGGGTACCTTCTCCACGGGCTTGCTGCAACAACTCCAACATCACGATTTCTGAGACTACAGGCTCAAAGCCAGCGCAGGCGGAGCGTGACAAAGGACAGGGGTCCCTTTTCCACGGGCTTGCTGCAATGACAGGGGTGCCTCCCCGGCACTTCTACTTCTTCCTTCTCCTCTGGCGTCTTTTCTGCTGCATTTCCTGTCTCTTCTTCCGGCGTATACAGGCAAGATCCAGTTCGTAGACGGTGTTGTCCTCGATCACCAGCCGTGTATTCCTTTTGTCCATAATTTTCTCCTTTTTCCCATCCTATGCAGGGATTGACTAAATGGCACCTTTCCTGCATACAGTAATAAAAAAAGGACTCTTTATGGATACCTCCGGTGCAACCCCTATGACACCTCTGGACGCTCTGGTGTCCGATGATATGCTGCAAATGGTAAAAACCACCCTGCCCTATCTGCCGCCAAAACAGGCACGGCTGCTGGCAGTGGCGGCTAAGACACAGGAGCTGAAAAACACACTGGCCCTTGAACCTTACCAAAAGGAGCTTTACCAGGCTATGGATACCGGCACACCCCGGGATGAAACCATGCTTCTAAAGGATCTGAAGATCTATGGCGGGGAAAAGGGAAAAGAAATGGTGGATCAGCTCCAGCAGATGCAGGATATGTTTCAGCTGATTTCCCTGATGCAAAGCAATCAGTTTTCTGAGGAGGATGATAAATGAAAAGTGGATGGATCGATGACAAAAGACTGAAGGATATTTCCAGAGAAAAGCTGGAACGGCTGAAAGCCCTGGCGGACTCAACAGATGCCACTGACCGCAGCCGACAGCTTCAGCTTTTAAGCACCATGATAAAAAATCCCGCAGGGCTCCGACTGAACTTTACCTCCGGGGAACTGGATACCCTTATGACCGTACTAAAAGAATACGCATCTCCAAAGGAGCTGGCTTTGCTCGCTCAGGGGATGCGTATGTTAAATCGTTCTGTTTAATATTCCTGTATACAGCGTTCCGCCAGAAGCAGGGCGGCTTCTACGGACTGGCTTCTTACCTCACTGCGGGTACCGGAAAAAAGGCACTTGATGACCCTGGTTTTCTCCCGAACACAGCAGCCGATATAGACAAGACCCACCGGCTTTTGGGGTGTGCCTCCTCCCGGGCCTGCAATGCCGGTAACGCTTATGGCCACATCTGCCTTTGCCACCCCACAGCAGCCTTCACACATTTCCCGGGCTGTTTCTTCACTGACGGCACCGTAGGTGTTCAATGTACTTTCCTGTACCCCCAGATTCTTATGCTTGGCCTCGTTGGAGTAGGTAATGTACCCTTCCCCAAAGACTTCCGAGGCACCGGCCACATTGACGATGGTAGCAGCTACGGCTCCTCCTGTGCAGGATTCAGCGGTAGTGATGGTATAGCCCTTTTCCTGCAAAAGGGCAACCAGGCGCTCCTCAGGTCTGCTATTTTCCACAGTTAGCCTCCTTAGTCCTGCATGGAAAGTACCTGTCGATTGGTATACAGGTAGTCCACCAGAGAAACGATCGTCAAAATCAGGGACAGCCAGATCAGTACAGTGCCGATAATGTCAAATACACCGCCCAGATCAGCGATCAGCACAATGATCATAACCATTTGGCATACGGTTTTCAGCTTGCCCCAGATACCGGCAGCGATCACAATGCCGTTGTCTGAAGCCACCAGACGGAAACCGCTGATGATAAATTCTCTGGCAATGATCACCATGACGATCCAGGTCGGGATCACGTCCATGTCCACAAAGGCAATCAGGGCAGAGCAAACCAGCAGCTTATCTGCCAGCGGATCCATAAATTTACCGAAATTGGTCACCAGATTGTATTTTCTGGCGATCTTGCCGTCCAGGGCATCCGTCACGGAAGCCACAACAAAAACCAGTAATGCCAGCCATTTGCTTCCCGGTACGGAAAGGGGATCCAGCAAAAAGGCTACAAAAAAGGGAATTAAAATCACTCTCAGTATTGTGAGTTTATTGGGCAGATTCATCTTCATCGTACAGTTCTCCTATCAAGTCATATTCCATGGCAGCCTTGATGTATACCTTGACAAAGGTACCGGACATCAGGTCCGCTGTCACGTTTTCGATAAACACATAGCCGTCTACGCCGGGGGCGTCGCCATAGGAACGGGCAATATAGGCATTTTCATCTGATACCTTGCCCTCTATTACCACTTCCATCACAGAGCCTACACGGCTTTCTCCCTTATCCAGAGAGATCTCCTGCTGCAGCTCCATAATGCGATCCCGGCGGCTGGCCTTGATCTCCTCATCGATCTGATCCTCCATAGCGGCAGCCGGCGTTCCATCCTCCCGGGAATAGGTAAACACGCCCAGGCGATCGAATTCCATCTCATCAATAAAATCCAGAACCTCGTGGTGCTCTTCCTCTGTCTCTCCCGGAAAACCGGTGATCAGTGTGGTTCTCAGCACAATATCCGGCATAGCCTCTCTGAGCTTTCCGATCAGCTCCACCAGGTCCGCCTTGGTGGTCTTTCTGCCCATGCGCTTCAGTACCCTGTCACTGGCGTGCTGAATAGGCAGATCCAGATAATGGCAGATCTTTGGCTCTTCCTTCATGGTCTCGATCAGCTCCGGATAGATCTCCTCCGGATAGCAGTAAAGCACACGGATCCACTTCAGATCCTCCAGCTTACAAAGCTCCCGAAGCAAAAGATGCAGGGATTTTTTGCCGTAGATATCCACCCCGTAAAGGGTAGTTTCCTGGGCTACCAGGATCAGCTCCTGTACTCCCTGCTCCACCAGATCCCTGGCCTGCGCCAGCAGATCCTCCATGGGGAAGCTTCTGTATCGTCCCCGCAGAGAGGGAATGACACAGTAGGTACAGTGCTTGTTGCAGCCTTCTGCTATCTTCAGATAAGCATAATGTCCGCCGGTAGTAAGCATACGCTTGCCGGGCACCTTTGGCAGGCCTGTAAGGGGCGCAAAATCCATTACCTTTTCTCCCTCCAGTACCTTGTCCAGGATGGGAAGGATCTTATCTACACTGTTGGTACCGAAAACGGCGTCCACCTCCGGCAGCTCCTTCAGAATATCGTCCTTAAACCGCTGGGCCAGACAACCGGTAACCAAAAGCGCCTTGCAGCTGCCTTTTTTCTTGTATTCCGACATCTCCAACAGCATCTGCACGCTCTCATCCATGGCGTCATGGATAAAGCTGCAGGTGTTGACAACAATAACATCGGCCTGGGCCTCATCATCGGTAACCGTAAAGCCTCTGTCCGCCAGTGCTCCCAGCATTTCCTCCGAATCCACCAGATTTTTATCGCATCCCAGCGATACAAATAAAACCTTCATATATTTCTCCTGTATTAACTGTAATGCAAATCCACTGCCTCAGGCAGAAAATTTGCGTGTTTATGTACAAAAAGCTGCGCAGGACAAACCTGCGCAGCACATTGTTGATTACTGAATTTCTGCAGTTTCCTCTTCTTCCTCGTCCTGTCTTTCTTCCTCTTCGACGTAGGGAAGAATCTTTACCTTACCGGTATACAGTTCTTTAACAGCTGTGGATAAGGGCTTGTCAACCACATATTCATCATCCTCCAGGAGGGATTCCTCACCGGCGATCAGCTGTCTGGCTCTTTTGCTGGTAGCCAAAACAATAGAATAACGGCTGCTTACGATGGGCTCCTCATCAGCCTCGGCCTCACTGTTCACCACATGCATTAATTCTGAATAAGACGGATGGATCATACTTTACTCTCCTTTATTTAACTCATTTAATTCCTGTTCGATCTGACGGATAAATTCCGCCTGCAGGCCCATACCCTTATGGGACTGTACGATCAGCTCGTGGAGCTGTCGTGTGCTCTCCTGAAGATCATCGTTGACCAGCAGGTAGTCGTAAAAGCTCATGAGTCTGGCCTCCTCTGCGGCCCGACGCATACGGCCTTCAATCACCTCAGCAGACTCGGTACCTCTCCCAATCAGTCGGTTTTTCAGCTCGACGGCGCTGGGAGGCGCAACAAAGATCGTTACCGCATCGGGATACTGCTTTTTCACCAGCATGGCTCCCTGTACCTCGATCTCCAGAATCACATCTTTTCCGGCGTTGAGACACTGCTCAACGTACTGTCTCGGTGTTCCGTAGTAATTGTTTACATACTGTGCATATTCGATAAACGCATTCTCTGCGATCATCTTCTCAAAACGTTCCTTCGTGATAAAGAAATATTCCCTGCCGTCCACTTCCCCTTCTCTGGGCTGTCTGGTGGTGGCGGAGATACTTAAAGCGTAGGAATCGTGCTGCTTTAACAGCTCCTTCATCAGGGAGCCTTTACCGGCACCGGAAAATCCGGATACAACGGCAAGCACACCTTTTTGTGTCATTTTCTCTCACCTCTGTCAGGTTTTTCATTGCAGCGCTTCATGATTGTGTCCGGCTGCAAAGCGGATAGGACCAGACAGGCCTCATCACACACAATCACAGATTTTGTTTTTCTTCCCTGTGTCGCATCAACGATACGATTCTCCTCCCGGGCACGCTGCACCATACGCTTTACGGGTGCGGCATCGGGATTGACGACACATTGGATCTTTTCAGCATTTACAGCATTGCCAAAGCCTATATTAATCAGATTAGCCACTGACCTGATCCCCTTATTCTATATTCTGGATCTGTTCCCGAATCTTCTCGATCTCTGTTTTCAACTCGATACCCAGATCCGTAGTAGTCAGATCGTTAGCCTTGGAAAGAATCGTATTGGCCTCACGATTCATCTCCTGCGCCATGAAATCCAGCTTACGGCCTACACCATTGGTCTCCGTAAGTACCTGTTTCATATGCACCACATGGGTTTTCAACCGAACCGTCTCCTCGTCGGTACAGATCTTGTCGGAGTACAGTACCACCTCTGCAGCTACACGACCCTCGTCCAGCTGAGTATCCTGCAAAACCTCCTGAAGCTTTGTCTCCAGGCGTTCCCGGTAGGCTGCCAAAAGCTGCGGGCCCCGCTCCTGGATCTGCTCCACAAGAGCGATCATGCCGTCCAGCTTGTCCTGCAGGTCTGCTGCCAGATGAGCACCCTCCTGTTCACGGGAAGCACTGAAGGCCTCTCCCGCCTTACGGATGGCTGTCTCCATACCCTTCCAGATCTCCTCCTCGTCCATCTCCGGCTCTTCCATAGTAAAGACCTCCGGCATACGACTGAGGGCAGAAACGGTCATATCGTTGGGCAGGGAAAATCTGTCCGCCATTTGCTGGAAATACTGCACATATTCCCCGGCGATCTGCTCATTAAACTGCAAAACCGTACGGCTTCTGGTGAGATCCTCGTAGGTGATAAACACATCTACCTTTCCCCGGCTCATGTATTCCTTTAACACGGTACGGATAGAGGACTCATAAAAGCTGAACTTCTTCGGCATCTTGATATTGAAATCAAGGTAGCGATGATTCACTGATTTGATTTCCACTGTGATCTTTTTGTTTTCATCCTGATATTCGGCTCTGCCGAATCCTGTCATACTTCTGATCATGGTTCCCGCTTCCTTTGATTTTACACACATATATACTTATAGTAATGCCTTTTACATACTGTTTCATTATATGTCAATACAAAAATATCGTCAATTTCTTTTTTTACTAAATTTTACCGGCCTATAAAAGAGAGTAATCCATAAAAATCAGCCGCATTTTTTCCTCACTGTCCACAAACTCATTGCCGTGGTCGTGACCGGTGTAGATCAGCTTGCCTTTTTCATAGACCTGCAGCGTATTCATGGGGACTTCCTCCCAGCAATCGGTAGGGCCCAGAGGTCTGGTGGACACCAGCATGACCCCATCCTCCTTCTCACAGCGATGGAGGCTTTTTTTATAATTCGTATGCACGTACATACGCTCCCCATCGTAGAGGATCAGATTCAGCTTGTTTTCCGGCGCCAGCTGCACCACGATCTCGTCAATAAGGCGGCATCTCTCCTCTGCTGTCAGCTCCCGTTTCAGCTCTGTCTGGGCTGCATCCACCCGACTGACGATATAGTAGAGGATCCGTTCACTGTCCGTCTGTCCCTCCTGCACATGGATGAAGGGATTTAATACATCCCCCTCAAAGATCGTGCCATTATGGATCAGCGTCCAGGGACAGCTGCAGTTATCCTCCAAAACAAAGGGGTGGCAGTTTTCATAATCCTGCACACCTCTTGTGGCCAGACGAATATGCGCCAGCATCTTGTCCTCACAGATCTTTGCTCTGAGACGCTGTCTGAGATAGCGGCTCTCACAGGCGATCTCCGGCTGCTTTTCCAGAAATACGTTCTTCCCGTGGATAAAGGCCATACCCCAGCCATGGGGATGTTCTACACTGTGGGAGAAAAATTCGGACAACATTTCATTCAGCGTTACTTTTTTTACGGCATTGATTCCAAACAATTCACACATTTATTTCTTTCCTGTATCTGTTTTACCAGAGCCAGCGTTTTCTTCACATAGCCGCCCTGGAATTTGTTCCGGATCTGCCATGCATAGCGATTCTCTGCATCTGTAAATTTACTGTACTGGTAATCCAGGATATCTGACACATCCAGGGAAACCTCCCGGTAAAATTCACGCATCTCATCAATCGTCTCCATGGCCGCCTGTACAACGGAACAGTTACCCTTGTCCGGTACAGAGATCTTCACGGTTTTTAAATCATAGCGGGCTGCATTTTTAAAATTCTGCACCGCCTGTACCTGATCCTTTTTGTCAAAGGAACGACCGGGTGTGGAAGCAAGCCACACCATCAGAAGCTGGGCAAAACGGATATCCCGTTCTTCCACCCCTTCTGCTGCCAGAGGATTGAGATCAAACATGCGAAGTTCGATATGATCGATACCATTCTTCCGCAGCGACTCCAGATTGTTTCTTCCTGCAGGCTTCAGTCGAATAGGATAATACAACTCCGAGGGGGCTTTTAGCAACCCCAAATCCACATATTTTTGAATACTGTCGGCATAAGCCTCTATATTTTCATAGGAAAGGATGGGGGTAAACTCGTTCCAGTACCCCATTTCGCTGCAGCGGACAGAGGCCATTCCGGTAAATACGTCCCCGCCGTATACCCCCTTTTCCACAAAGGAGCTGTCCATCACGGGACTGGCTGCCGTAATAGCCACCAGAAGCCAGCCATACTCTGCCATGCGTTTGGCCAGATCCAGATACAGCTGATCCTTATATACCCGGTACTCCTGTTCCCCACTGAGGGCAAAATCCGCCTTGAGAAGATCCTCTGAAAAGGAGAAATTAACATGGATACCGGAAAAGGTCATCTTGTACCGGCCATATTTATCCGACAGATACTCTCTGTACCGGGACTTGGAGACCTCCTGTCCCTCAAAGACAGCCACGGGAATATCCTCCTCATTCTCTATATGAGGCGGATTGGAAAAGGGCCACAGATATTCCGGAACAGCCAGGCTCCGAAGCTTGTTGTAGATTCTTTCGGTGTGGTATCCCAGCTCCTTCACCGTTTCCTCTATGCTGGTGTGTACAGAGGTATTGATCTCTGTCTGGTTTTCACAGAAATCCTTCACAATATGGGCATCGTTGGGAAAGGGATGGCTGGTGTGGGAAAGGGTGCCGTCCTCCAGCACTCGTAAGCTTTCCTTTTCCAGTCCAAAATTTCCCTCCAGCAAATGCTGTCTGACCTCCTGATTCCTACTGTTTAACATATGCATTTCCCCCATCTTCCCTTTTATGATCCTTCTAAACCTTCTCTACCCGATAGTACCGTATTTCCGAATAATGTCCTGCATATCCACCCCAGCTCTACGCATATTCAGCATATCTGTGGCCGGATTGCTTCTCCTGTTCAATCGGTCATAGAGGGGCGCAAGCATTTTCTCTTCTCCGTAGCCTCTCTCCTGCAATCCTTCCCTGGCCAGATCCACTACCTTTTCTGCCAGCTCGTACAGCGCATCCTTGTCCACGAAGGAAGGAAGCTTATCCCGGACAAACAGCTTTCGCAATTCTCCTGCAGAATACCCCCGATGATAGATCACATGATCCTCCTGCAAAAGCTGATCCAGCTGATACAGTCTGTTCTGCAAGCCCAGATGGAAGGCTGACACGCACATACAGTCACCTATGGGCTGACAGCACACACTGCGAAACTCTACAGTACCTCTAAAGGTCAGATCCTCGAATTTAAAGGTACGCAGATACCGGATATCCTCTATCTGCGGAACCACCTTGATCTTCTTATAGGTTCCCTTATCGTAATATTCCCCTTCCACACAGGATTTTTCAAAATACTCCATAATGTTGATGGGCGGAAAATTGATATACTTGTCTCCCCTCTCAACGCAGTAAATGCTGGTGGATTCGATATAGGAAAGGAGCTCCTCCTCTGTCTCTATCTTGTAGTCAAACATACCTACGTTATGAGGATTAATGCCGTGGGTGCTGTTCTCCCAGAACATATCCCTGCAGCAGATCAATTCCTCATGCTCGTTTAACAGCACAGAATTGGAAAACAGCAGGGCCTTAAGGGGCTCCAACAGAGAAAAGGCCCGGATCGTGGTGATCAGATCCGGATACTCCACGTCCAGCTGTACCTGAGAGGCGCTAGAGAAGGTGCCGTATTCCGGATACTCATGAAAATACATGGGCAGATCGTACTGCTTGTAGGATTTCAGGTGATGAAACAGCATCCGATACCGGCCGTTGGGAATGGGCACATTGTGGTTGTAGACACGGTAGGGATTGACCCCCATGCCGGTAAGCATATACCGGTAGTGCCCAAACTCCTTCTGGAGATACTGGAAATAGGCAAAAAAGCGCTGCTGAATGGCAAACAGCTCCTTTTCCTTGCCCATGGAAAGCTCCAGATTGTTGTAGGAGCAGTCGTAGGACAGAATATCGCCGTGGATATCCTCTGTCAGGGCATAGGTGTTTCCCTCTTCATCTCTGCCCATCTCCCGAAACTGAAAATGCTCCTGAAACTTCTTGGTGATCTCATGTACTACGGCAAAATCCACCGCTTCCTTGTCCATATTGATAATGGGCATCTCTATCTCGATCCCCACGTAATGCTTTCTTTCCTTCTTGGTGGGCTCAATGTATCTGTGATACAGCTGCTCCCCTACTTCCTGACGATTCATATATTTCTTCCCCCTGAATGTCTGATTTTTATAAAACTTCTTCCTTCTCTTCTTTTTATTTCCTATTTTTCCTACTTATTATATATGTTTATGTAGAATTATACAGACAGGAGGCACGATTGTCAACCATTTATAGGCATTATGACAACAAAGGAAAGGGGTGGGGAACAGTCCCTTGCCCATTTATCGCTTTCGGGTTACAATAAACGAATATAGTAAGAAAACAGGAGAAAGACCAATGGCATTTGATGGTATTACCGTAGCAAATCTACAATATGAATTACAGCAGGCTCTGGAGGGAGGGCGTATTTCCAAGATCGCACAGCCGGAGGCGGATGAACTGCTGCTGACTGTAAAATCCCAGCAGGGCAATTTTCGCCTTTTTATCTCCGCCAGTGCTTCCCTGCCCCTCTTATATCTGACCCAGACCAATAAGCCCAGTCCCCTGACAGCACCGGGATTTTGTATGCTTCTCAGAAAGCATATCGGCGGCGGCCGCATTACCGCCGTTACCCAACCGGGACTGGAGCGTATTCTCTGCTTCCATATAGAACATCTGAATGAAATGGGGGATCTTTGTCACAAAAAGCTGATCGTGGAGCTTATGGGTAAGCACAGCAACATTATCTTCTGTGACGAGGATAACCGCATCATTGACAGTATCAAGCATGTTTCCGCCAATATGAGCTCTGTGCGGGAGGTTTTGCCGGGTCGCACCTGGTTTATTCCCGATACCCAGAGCAAGGCCGATCCCTATACCGTTTCCCAGGAGGAATTTATAACCCGGCTGCAGGCCAGACCGGTGCCCCTGTCCAAGGCGCTGTATCAGTCTCTCACCGGTATTTCTCCTATCCTGGGGGAAGAGCTTTGTTACCGCAGCAGCCTGGACAGCTTCCGCCCTGTGGGGGCCTATTCCCCGGAGGAGCTGGCCGGTCTGTATATCCAGCTCTCCCTCTTTATGATGGAAGTAAAAAAAGGCGCCTTTGCCCCCCAGATCGTTTACGAAAAGCAGGAACCGATAGAATATACCAGCTTCCCCTACCAGATCTATGTAGGCTACGAGGCCACCCCCTGCTCTTCCATCTCCCAGGTGCTGGAGCAGTATTATGCAGAGAAAAATATTATTACCCGGATGCGGCAGAAATCAGCGGATCTCAGAAAGCTGGTGCAAAGCGCCCTGGAACGAAACCAGCGGAAGCTTCTTTTGCAGACAAAGCAGATGGCAGACACGGAAAAGATGGAAAAATATAGGATCTACGGGGAACTTCTGCACACCTACGGCTACTCTGTTGCCCCCGGTGCCCGTTCCTTTGAAGCCATCAACTATTACACCAACGAGCCGGTGACCGTTCCCTTAAATCCGGAGCTGACCCCGGCGGAAAACGCCAAAAAATATTTTGACCGCTACGGCAAGCTGAAACGTACCAAGGAGGCCCTCACCTCTCTTCTGGAGGAAACCAAAGGGGAGATCGAGCATCTGGATACGATCCTGATGAGTATGGATTTTGCCATGACGGAGGGGGATCTCACCCAGATCCGTCAGGAGCTGTATGCCAGCGGCTATATCAAAAAATCCGGAGGAAAAGGGAAAAAGGAACGCTCCAACAGCAAGCCCTTCCACTATATTTCCTCCGACGGTTACCACATTTACGTAGGAAAGAACAATATTCAGAATGAGGAGCTGACCTTTAAGGTAGCCAACGGCGGCGACTGGTGGTTTCATGCCAAAGGCCAGCCGGGATCCCATGTTATCGTCAAGAGCAACAACACGGAGCTGCCGGATCGCACCTTTGAGGAGGCTGCCGCTCTGGCTGCCTGGTATTCCAAGGGCCGAAAAGCCCCCAAGGTGGACATAGACTATGTGCAGCGAAAATTTGTGAAAAAGGTAAACGGTGCCAAACCGGGCTTTGTGATCTATCATACCAATTATTCTATGACCATTGCTCCGGACATTTCCTCTCTCCAGCTGGTGAAAGAATGAGGAAAGGCTTAAGATTCTGTGAAATTTTGCGTAACCTGCTGATTTTTTCCCAATTATGTCTTACTATAAAGCTGATATACACAAAATAAAACTTCTACGGAGAACAATTCATGACGAATCAGCGATTTTTCCCGGACATCCAGTCCGGTTTAACCTCTGCCCAGGTAAAGCAGCGCAATCTGGAAGGCTGTGTAAATACCCCGGTGGAACCGCCCTCAAAATCTGTACAGGATATTGTCAAATCCAACGTATTTACCTACTTTAACCTGGTATTTGCTGTGTTGGCTGTATTACTGATACTTGCCGGTTCCTTCCGGGATCTTACCTTTCTGCCTGTTATTATTGCCAATACGGTGATCGGTATCGTTCAGGAGATCCGCTCCAAAAATGTGCTGGACAGGCTGACCGTACTTCACGCCCCGAAAACAGCCGTTCTTCGGGAGGGTACGGTCAAAACCATTCCCTCTGCGGAGCTGGTGCTGGATGATGTGGTCGTCTTTTCCGCAGGCAACCAGATCCCCGCTGACGCCACAGTGCTGGACGGGCAGGTACAGGTAAATGAATCTCTTATTACCGGCGAATCGGATGAGATCGTCAAGGCAGCCGGTGATTCTCTTCTCTCCGGCAGCTTTGTGGTAAGCGGCCAGTGTCACGCCCGCCTGGAAAAGGTAGGAGAAGATTCCTATATTTCCCAGCTGACCCTGGAAGCCAAAAAGAACGAGCCCAAAGAGGCCACCGAGATGATCCGGGCCCTGAACCGTCTGGTTCTTATCGCCGGTATTCTGATCATTCCCATTGGTATCACCCTCTTTTCCCAGCAGTTTTTCCTGGAAAAAGCAGGCTTTAAGAGCAGTGTGACCTCCATGGTGGCCGCTGTCATCGGTATGATCCCTGAGGGACTGTATCTGCTGGCCAGCGTTGCCCTGGTAGTCAGTGTCCTGCGCCTTGCCCAGAAAAAGGTACTGGTACACGACATGAAGTGTATCGAAATGCTGGCCCGGGTAGATGTGCTCTGCGTGGATAAAACCGGCACCATTACCGAAAATGAGATGGGTGTGGACGAGATCGTTCCCCTTCGGGAGGATATAACGCTGCAGGAATGTAAGGAAAAGATCACGGACTTTGTCTCTGTGATGGACGTGGACAACGCTACCATGAAAACCCTGAAGCGTCATTTTAACACCGGCGTTGTCGCCCATGCCGATACCAAGGTGCCCTTCTCCTCCGCCTACAAATACAGTGCTGTCACCTTCTCCGAGAAGGATACCTGTGTCCTGGGTGCCCCGGAATTTATTCTCCGGGAAAGCTACGGGGAATATGAGGAACAGCTTCAATCCTACACCGGTAAAGGTTATCGTGTACTGATCTTTGGTACCTATCCGGAAAATCCCGGCGGGGAAGCTCTTACAAAGGAATTTACCCCCTTATGTCTCCTGCTGCTGTCCAACAAGGTGCGTCCTGAGGCCCCGGAAACCTTCGGTTACTTTACAGAACAGGGTGTCACCGTAAAGGTGATCTCCGGAGATAATCCCCTGACCGTTTCTGAGGTAGCCCGCCATGCAGGCATTCCGGATGCCGATAATTATATTGACGCCCGCACCCTCAGCACCGATGAGGAGATCTATGAAGCCGTAAACACCTACACGGTTTTCGGCAGAGTTACCCCGGAACAGAAACGCAAATTCGTAAAGGCCCTGCAAAAGGCAGGCCATACCGTAGCCATGACCGGTGACGGTGTCAATGATGTGCTGGCGCTGAAGGATGCCGACTGCAGTATCGCTATGGCTTCCGGCTCCGACGCCGCTGCCCAGGCCTCCGATCTGGTACTTCTGGACTCCCGTTTTTCCAGCATGCCCTCTGTTGTGGCGGAGGGACGCCGGGTGGTCAACAATATTACCCGCTCTGCCAGCCTGTTTCTGGTGAAAAACCTGTTTTCCCTGCTGCTGGCGGTATTCTCTATCTGCTTTATGCTGGATTATCCGGTGGAGCCCTCACAGATCTCTCTGATCAGTATGTTTACCATCGGCATTCCCGGATTTTTCCTTGCCATGCAGCCCAATACCAGCCGTATCGAGGGACATTTTATTACCAACGTACTGATAGGCGCTCTGCCTGCGGGTATCACCGATGCCATTGTGGTAGGTGCTCTGGTTATTTTCGGCAAGGTTTTCGCTGTGGATTCCACGGATATCTCCACCGCCTCTACCCTTCTTCTGGCTATTGTGGGATTGATGATCCTGTACCGCACCTGCAAACCTCTGAATCTGTTCCGTGGTGCCGTCGTGGTATGCTGTGCCCTGGGTATGCTGATCTGCATCTTCTTTGTCAGTGACCTCTTCGCCATCACCAGCATTTCTCTGAAATGCGGAATGCTTCTGGGTATCTTCGCTATTGCCACAGAGCCACTGCTGCGCTATGGCACGGTGCTGATCTCCTTTATCAGCAGGATATGCAGCAAGGTGTATGCCCAGATCAAAAAGCTGTCCCAGAACGCCTGATTTCTAAAAAATACTAATTAAAAAGGGTGTCGGATTATTTCCGACACCCTTATCTTATGTACCCTTATCTTATTCTACTTCCTGGATCTTGGAAGCTCTTGTCTCGATCTCCTTATCCTGAATATCCTTGGGATCGGACTTCGCCACCTACACGCCCGAGAAGCGTAAGTATCAGGCGCTCACCGACC
>CAZUBP010000015.1:0-13748 GCA_964618605.1 uncultured Lachnospiraceae bacterium
TCTGGCGTTCTCGATCATGGATGGGGTCAGGTCGATGCCTGTCACATCGTGGCCTTCGTGGGCCAGCAGAATAGAGAAGTATCCGGTGCCGCAGCCGGCATCCAGGATCCGCAGGGTACCGTCCTTCGGCACAAAGCGATGGATTTCGGTCAGCCACCGCTCAGAAATAGGATCGTGCAGCTCTGCACGTCGCTGGGCGAGAAAGGTTTCGCTGCGGTGATCCCAGTAGGAGGTGATCCGTTCTTTTCGCTCGTCCTTTTGTCCAATCACTAGAAAGATCGTGCGGGAGCCGTTATTGATGATCTCGATATCGGTCCAGACGCTTCTCCAGATCTCCGGTTCGCAGGAGACAGATGCAAATCCGACCTCATTCATCGTATCCAGATCCCACTGGGGGCGATCCGCTTTTGAGAGGGGCATTTCATGTGCAATCGCATCCATCTGGTCAAAATTTTCACCGATATCGTAATCTTCCAGACAGTTCTGTGCTACCCGGATGCGATCTTCCTCATAAGCGGCCCTTTTCTCTTCGTCAAAGAGGTGTCCATACCAGTCGGCATCAAAATTAAACAGTACGCCATCCGAATTTAAGACACGGTACCATTCCCTGTAAGCGTCTTTGGGATGGGGCAGATTCCATGTGACGTTGCGTGTAACGATCACATCGAAGGAGCCATCGGCAAATGGCAGCTGCTGTGCATCACCCAGCACAAAGGTGATGGGATTCGCACATTGTGCTGTATTTTTTCTTGCCTCCTCCAGCATTTCTTCGGTACAGTCCAGTGCCGTTACCGCATATCCGGCTTCGGCAAGCAGAAGAGCGAAAAAACCGGGACCGGTACCGATATCCAGTATCCGGATTTCCTCCGGAGAGCGGTACGGATGGTATTTTTCAATAAGACGCAGCAGTGTTTCCGACCAGAGATCCTTGCGGCGGTCAGAGAGCTCTTCCTGATTATAGGCAGAGTATCCAGGGGCCCTGTGTGACCAGTATGTGTGATTCATTTCCTGTAAACGTTCCACGATAATTAACCTCGTTTGCATAGTGTAAAATTATTTTATAGAGAAAAACAGACAGGTACAAGCCCCTGGGGGGGATATTTTGCCGCCCTGTTTTCAAGGGAAATGAAGCTGTTTTGTTTGTATATTTACAAAATGGTTCTAACCATTCTAACCAAAAACTTGACAAGAATGGTTAGAATGGTTAGAATATGAATAGAATAAAATTAGGAGGCGACGAAATGACTTTTCAGGAGAGTGAGACAGTTGAACTAAAAGCAATCGTGGTAGAGGATATCAAAAAAGAAATCATTGCGTTTGCTAATTGCGAGGGTGGAAAGCTCTATATCGGGATCGAAGATGATGGAACTGTATCCGGGTTAGATGACCCGGACGCTGCATCTTTACAGGTTAGCAACATGGTTCGAGATGCAATCAAACCAGACCTTTCTATGTTCCTTCATTATGAGACTCTGACGGTTGATGAAAAGAAAATTGTTGCGATTGATATACAGCAGGGAACACAGCGCCCATATTATATAGCAAAAAAGGGATTGCGTCCTGAAGGTGTCTATGTCCGTCAGGGATATTCCTCCGTGCCAGCTACCAATACAGCGATTCGACGAATGATTAAGGAAACAGACGGCGACCGTTTTGAAGAGATGCGTTCGTTGGAACAGAATCTGACTTTTGAAAAAGCCGGGAAGGAATTTGCGGACCGGAATATTAAGTTTGGGCAGGCTCAAATGAAAACACTTGGGCTTATGACACAGGATGGTGTTTACACGAATTTGGGGCTGCTTCTTTCTGACCAGTGTGTGCATACAATCAAGGCTGCTGTTTTTGAAGGTACGAACCAGATTCAATTTAAGGATCGAAAAGAGTTTACCGGCTCGTTGTTTAAGCAGATGGACGATGTATACGAATTTATTGATTTTCGGAATCAGACCCATTCAACTTATGAAAAGCTACGCCGGATCGATAGGAGAGATTACCCGGAGGTGGCCGTAAGAGAGGCGCTATTGAATCTTCTGGTTCATCGTGAATACGCTTTCCGAGCCAGTACTTTTATCAGCATTTATACAGACAGGATTGTGTTTACCTCCATAGGCGGTCTGGTAAATGGTGTGACATTAAAGGATGTGATGATGGGAATCTCTGTTTGCCGAAATGCAAAACTGGCAAATGTGTTTTATCGTCTGGAACTGATTGAAGCCTATGGTACAGGAATTTTGAAAATTATGGATGCCTACGAAGGGACTGGGATGATGCCGGAGATTGAAACGTCCGACAATGCGTTTAAGATCACTCTGCCCAATCTGAACGCAAAGATGGAATCGAAAGAACCGGAAAATGAAGGATATGAAAGCAGCACGGCAGAAGGAAAAGTTATTGAGGTGGCCAGAAAACGGGGGTTCGTTACAAGAAAGGAAATTGAATCACTTCTGGGTATGAGCCAAACAACCTGTGGACGGTTGCTTAAAAAAATGACGAGGAACGGGCAGCTTGTTCCGACGGGAAGAGGGAAAACTATTCGCTATTGCTTCCCTAAAAGTGGTGTGTAATATATATCAAGTGTCCCTTCGGGCAGTTGATGGAGAGAAAGGAGATTCACATGGGATTTGAAGAAAGAGCACATTTTGAAGTAGATAAGAGTAAATGTATTAAATGCGGCAGATGTATCAATACCTGTTCCGGTATGGTGATAGCCTATGGAAATGACAGCTATCCTTATCTGAAGTCCTTTGAACGATATGGCTGGAGGGGGTGCTGGAGATGCCAGCATTGCCTTGCAGTGTGTCCGGTGGGGGCTATTTCCATATTTGATAAAAAACCGGAAGATTCTCTGGCACTGCCTCCGAAGGAGATGGGCGCATATATGGAGCAGCTGATCACAAGCCGCCGTTCCTGCCGTAGATTTCTGGACAAAAACGTGGAGCCGGAGCTGATTACCCGTATACTGTCAGCTATGGCGGCAGCGCCCACAGGGGGCAATGCCCAGGGCGTGGAATATACGGTGATCGATGACAAGGACAGAGTACACGAGATATGGGAGATCGCCTATAAAAAAATGGATGCAGATGCGAAAAAACACATCTACACCCATAGCTTCAGCGATTTTTATTATAGCAAGATGAAGCAGTCGGAGAAAACTGTCCGAAAAGATGATCTGCTTTTCTGCGGTGCTCCTCATTTATTTATCGCTCATGAAAAATGTACCGGAAAATGGGCAGAGGACAGTAAGGTCAACTGCAATATCGCCACTGCATATTTTGAACTTCTCTGTAATGCCCATGGACTGGGAACCACCATTATGAGCTATCCGGCGGAGGTACTGAACGAGCTGGTACCCCAGGCCAGGGAAATGCTGGGCATCCCTCAGGATCACTACACTAAGCTGATGGTAGGCTTCGGTTATCCGGAGATCCCCTATGCCAGAGGCGTGCAGAAGGATCGATCAGCCAAGACTCACCGGTACAGTCAGGACAGCAGGAAAGCTAAAACCGCCGGAAACAGAAGGCAGCAGACAGCCAGTCCGGCTAAGTCGGCAGGGCGTACTAAAGCGGGAGCGTAGTCCGTCCGGGGCTCATCCCCGGAAAAGCCTTTGGATTCCATGGCTACAGCCAGCTGCTCGGACCAGCGAACGGATTTCACCAGCAGGGGCTTAAGCAGCGCCGGAGAAATAGGGAAAACCTGAATGCCCCGGGAACGAAAAGCAGCTTTGGTGCGCTTATATTCCTGCAGCATTTCCGGGAAAATTCCCCAGGCAGCCAGCAAACCGTAGGCAAATATCCGTGGCAGATGAAACTGGTGCTGGAAAGAACGAATCATATAGATGCGGTCTGTGGTCAGCGCAAAGAGATAACCGGCCGCCGCATAAGCCAGTACCCGGGAAGCCAGGGTCATACCGTTCCAGAAGCGGGAGGAATAAAACACCATGGTGTCAGCCTTCAGAGGCATATTTCCTGTGGCAGAGAAGCGATAGCCGGTAAAAAACATGCCTACAGCCAAAAGAAAGATGGGCAGAAACCCGAGACACAGGCCCTTGGGGGATACTTTGGAGAGCAGCATCAAGCACAGGCAGAGAAAAAATACCACCAGATTAACTACTGGATGATGCCACCAGGCCAGAACCAAAGTGACCGATAATAGGCCGATAAATTTACAGGCCGGATTCCATGCTCGCATAGAGTTTTCCTCCTTCCAGACGATAGATCTCGTCAGCGTAATCTTTGGCCAGCTGAGGATCGTGGGTAGAAAAGATCACCACAGCCCCCTGTTCTCTGGCCTGTTTGCACAGGGCATCCATGATGGCCATGGTACTGATACGATCCTGGGCATAGGTGGGTTCATCGCAGATCAGGGCCACACAGTCATAAGCCATCAATGCGGCAACGCCCAGTCGGCGCTGCTGTCCCTGACTCAGCAGGTAGGGAGATACTTCCCGATACCGCCACAGCCGGATATTTTGCAGAATTTCTTTGGAAATTTCTTCCTTATGCTGTTTTCCCTTCAGACTAAGCTCTATTTCATCTCTTACATTTCCCCCAACGAACTGATCCTGGGGATTCTGGGTGACAAAGCCCAGATGACCTGCAGCATTTTTCCTTCTCTTTTTCATATCCACACCCTGCAGAAGTATTTTTCCGGTGTAGGGAAGGATGCCGGACATAGCCTGAAACAGACTGCTTTTGCCGCAGCCGCTTTCCCCTACAATGGCATAGATCCCGCCGGCAGTAAAGGCGGCATTGACGCCGGACAGCACTGTTTTTTTCTCTTTTCCCTTTCCGTAGCTGACAGAAATATCCGAAAGCTCCAGAACCGGAGTTGATGCCGGGGAAGAAAGGCTGGCTTTGGCAGTGCTTTTGTTCGGGAGATAGGGACTTCCCGGGACAATAATGCCGTGGGCCTCCAGCTGAGCTGTGTCCAGGGGACGAAGGGAGATGCTTTCCGGCAGAAGCTGGCCATTTTCCATGATCCGCACCTCATCCGCCACGGCCAGCCAGTTGTCCAGTCGATGATCCACCACCAGGATACCTACCTGATGGGAGGCTTTCCATTTCGCCAGCTTTGCGGCGATATCCCGGGCGGAAGCGTTGTCAATATTGGCAAAGGGCTCATCTAACAGCAGCCACCGGGGATTGCCCAGCAGAATGCAGGCCAGCATGACCTTCTGACATTCTCCTCCGGACAGCGTGGAGAGCTGGCGTTCCTTCAAATGAGAGATCCCGCAAAAGGCCAGCGCTTCATCTATTCGTTCATCCATGGCAGCAGGCTCTTCCCTCAGATTTTCCAGGCAGAAGATAAGCTCGTTTTTCACCGTATCCATACAAAACTGCAGCCTGGGGTTCTGGAACATCATGCCCACCAGGCGGTAACGCTCCCGTGGAGACAGGGCTTCGGGAGATTTTCCTTCCACAAGTATTGAGCCGGAACGCAGAGTTCCTCCGTTATGGGGATAAAGTCCCGCTGCCAGGTACAGCAGCGTGGACTTTCCACATCCGGAGACACCGGTCAATATGGTAAGGCGATCCTGAGAAAATTCCCCGGAGAAATCCTTCAGGACACTTTTTCTCTCTTCATCGTAGGCAAAGTCGATGTTGGTAAAGCTTATACTCATTGGGGCAGATAATCGTTAGTAAATTCGTTGTCAAAACGATGCTCGATCACCCCTGCTGTGATGAGAAATTCCGCCATGGGATTCCAACGCTCGCTGGCAATATGGCCCCAGCGTCCCTGGTCATCCAGAAGGATCGGTGCCAGATGCTCCTGACTGCGGATCAGCAGAGAATCGCTGCTTCCCTGGGGCATCAGTTCCTTTACCTCCAGTACGGTGCCTTTGGGATCAGCGGCAACTTCACGGTAAGCCCGATCCAGAACGGCAAGGAAGGTTCTGACTACCTCCGGTCTTTCCCGCAGGATCTCATGAGAGGCAGCCATGGCCGGTGCGCAGAAGTTAAATACCGGGTCGATATCCCCCAGATTAAAGTAATTGATCTCTTTTCCGGCTTCTATAAGCACCTGATTTTCCCAGTTTTCGTATACCCAGGTGGCGTCTGCTACAGTGCCCAGGGTGGCTACGATATCCCCTACATCCATGTTTACCAGATGGATCTTGTCGTAATCGCCTCCATCCTTCTTTACCAGGCGGCGAATGGACTGATGGAACCACTGGGGTGTCCAGTGGGTCAGGCGTTTGCCCTCCAGCATTTTCGGGCTGGTGATGCCTTCTTCCTTCAAAGAAACGATACCGGAATCACATTTCTGGGTCATAACAGCTACAGCAGTCATACCAATGCCCCGATTCCGGCATTCCAGCATGGCGATTTCCGGTCCGCAGACGAAATCTGCCCCATGCATTTCCATAACGCCGTGTACCTCGCCGCAGATCTCTACATCCAGTCCTTCCTGGGCGAACCAGCCTCTTTTCTGTGCAAGCAGAAAGCCGGTATGGTTAGTATTGGGAAACCAGTCTAAAACAACCTTGATATGTTCCATTTCTTAATCCTCCTCATCGTAAATTTTTCCGGTACTTACAGCAGCACCGATGGCATAGCTTTTCACAACGCCGGTTTTAGCCAGTCCGTCACCGGCCAGTTTGCAGATAATGCCGGAAAATACGATGGCGCTGACAAAGCGCACGGCCAGCTGAGCAATCAGCATGCCGGGGGCCAGAAGATAATAGCTCAGATAGTACAGCTCGTAGCAGAAGATGCACAGAGCGGAAGCCACACTGGCCAGACTCATGGAAAAGAAATTCCACTTTTTGTAGCGGAAGGCGGCGAAGATCAGCTCTGCACCGATACCCTGGATAAAACCGGTCAATACTACGGTAAGGCCGCCGGAATTGCCCAGCAGCAGCTCTACGATAGCAGCCAGGATCTCTGTTACCAGTGCTACACCGGGCTTACGGATGATATAGGCTGCCAGTGTTGCTGCCATAAACCATACACCGTAAATCAGTTCAAAGCCGAAGGCTGACAGGCCAAAGGGGGTCAGCGCTACAGAAATAGCGGTTCCTCCGTAAAAAATAGCCAGATAAATGATGGCGAAGATGACGCCTAGGATAGCCATCATAATGACATCCTTTAATTTCCATCCCTCTTTTGTTTTCGTGTTACTCATGTTGTATTTCCTCCTGTAAATGTAATATTGTCGGAGATACCCTGCATACGACACTGCAGACAAAAAAAGACCACAGGAAATATACCTGCGGTCAACGCTTACTACTCTACAATGCAATCGTCCCTGCGCTGGTATTATCCAACAGGTTCAAATGGTCATGGACGATACACAGTCCAAATCTCAGCCGAATTTCATCAGCCCCCATCGACACTCGACTATTGTATAGGTAAACCTGTTGTTTGTCAATCCATGTTTATACCGGAAAGTTATCTGAAATCTGGCTGAAAATTGTCTGAAAGTGTAGGCTTGCGGAAATGATGATCCTGTGTATACTATGAATATGTAGAGAAAAATGCACAATGCTGCGTGGCAGCAGGTTAAAAATACACAAAAAGGAGAAAAAATGATGAAAGCTACTACGGAACAGAAATGGTGGAAAAATGCTGTAATTTATCAGATCTATCCCCGAAGCTTTATGGATAGCAATGGAGACGGCATAGGCGATCTCCGGGGAATCATAGGAAAACTGGATTATCTGGCAAAGCTGGGGATCGACGCCATATGGCTTTCTCCGGTATGCCGTTCACCCCAGGACGACAACGGCTACGATATTTCCGATTATCAGGATATTGATCCCATGTTCGGCAGCCTGGAGGATATGGAAACGTTGATCGGGGAGGCAAAGAAGAGAAATATTCGTATTATTATGGACCTGGTGCTGAACCATTCCTCAGATGAGCATCGCTGGTTTCTGGAAGCGAAAAAGAGCCGGGAAAATCCGTACCACGACTACTATGTCTGGCGGGACGGTGTGGAGGGCGTATTGCCTAACGATATGAAGGCCTGCTTTGGAGGCTCCGCCTGGGAATGGGTTCCTGAGGTGCAGCAGTATTATTTTCATCAGTTTTCTGTGAAACAGCCGGATCTGAACTGGGACAATCCTAAGGTGCGGCGGGAGATCTATGACATGATCCTCTGGTGGATGGAGAAGGGAGTAGGTGGCTTCCGTCTTGACGTCATCGACCAGATCGCCAAGGAACCGGATCGGAAAATCACCGGCAATGGCCCCCGACTACATGAATATATCCGGGAAATGAGCAGGGAGACCTTTCAGAAGGGTGACCTGGTTACCGTGGGGGAGACCTGGGGAGCAACACCGGCGATCGCACAGCTTTTCAGCAATCCCGACGGCAGTGAGTTTTCCATGGTATTTCAGTTTGAGCATATCGGTCTGGATCAGGAGGGCCCGGAGAAATGGGATCTGGCCCCTTTGCCCTTCCTGAAATTGAAGGAGGTGCTGAGCCGCTGGCAGCAGGAGCTTTCGGGAAAGGGATGGAACAGCCTGTTCTGGAACAATCATGATCTTCCTCGGATCGTGTCCCGCTGGGGCAATGACGGAGAATACCGCACAGTATCCGCCAAAATGCTGGCTATTTTGCTTCACGGTATGCAGGGAACGCCCTATATTTATCAGGGGGAAGAGCTGGGTATGACCAATGTGCGGTATGCCATAGAGGACTACCGGGATATTGAGACTTTAAATATGTATAAAGAGCGTCTGGCGAAGGGTTATGATAAGGAGGATATTATGACCTCTATCTACGCTAAGAGTCGGGACAATGCCAGAACCCCCATGCAGTGGAACGGTGAGGAGAACGCCGGTTTTACGGAGGGAACGCCCTGGCTGAAGGTGAATCCCAACTACAGGGATATCAATGCCGAAAGCCAGACGTCAGATGAGGATTCCGTCTTTTCCTGCTATCGCAGGCTCATAGCACTGCGAAAAGAGTATCCCGTCTTTGTGGAAGGGGATTTCCGATTGCTTTTGCCGGAGGACGAGCAGATTTTTGCCTATGAACGGGTATATGAGGATACAAAGCTGCTGGTAATCTGCAATTTCTACGGGGAGAGTGTGACCTGTCCGCTGGTGCCTGAAGCCGGAGAGATGACGCTGTTGCTGTCTAGCTATAAGGATGCCCCTGAAGGCAGTGTGCTGCGGCCTTATGAAGCTCTGCTGTTTATGAAAAAAAGATATGATTTTCGTGAAAAAGCTAAAATCGACTTAAATTAAGTCAATTTCTCCCCTGTTTTGGGTTGGTTTTCGGTCCTATAATAACGCATGTAAGGAACAAACAAGACAAACAACCAAGTAAACAAAGCATATAACACAAAACATGAGGAGAACAAAAATGATGAAAGAAATGATCAAGAACATCGTAGAAACTTACAAAGCAAACAGCGCAGAGATTATTTGCGGCGTACTGATGATGAGCGGTGCACCCAACGTTTACGAAACCTACAAATCCATCCGTAAGTAATTCGATTACGGAAACCGAAACAAAAAGGTGTGTTTCCGGCACCTGTGTTATGTCGGAACAAAATGTGCAATATGCACAAAAACAAATGCAGTAGCTTGATTAAATTATAGATAATTATGCTAAAATGATTTAGCGCCAGAGTTTTTATATACTTTGGCGCTATTTTTGTTTATAATAAAGATACTAATTGTAGCAAAATGCACATGTCCCCCTGGGAGAAGAGAAAGGAGACACCTTATGTATGTAAAAGGAGTAAATCTGGGAAACTGGCTCGTTCTGGAAAAATGGATGAGCCCGGCTTTGTTTGACGGTACAACAGCAGATGACGAATACTATCTGCCCCAGCAGCTGTCACCGGAAGTGTATGAGGCAAGGATCAAGGTGCATCGCAGTGAATATATTTCGGAACGCGATTTTGCCTGCATCAAGAGGATCGGCTTAAATACGGTACGTATTCCGGTACCCTATTTTATTTTCGGAGATCGGGCTCCCTTTATCGGCTGTATTGAGGAGCTGGACAACGCCTTTGTATGGGCAGAGAAATATGATCTGAAGATTCTGATCGATCTACATACGGTACCCCTTAGCCAGAATGCTTTTGATAACGGTGGTATTTCCGGCGTATGTCGCTGGAGCCAGACACCGGAAGAGGTAGATTTTGTTCTGGACGTTTTGGAGAAGCTGGCTAAGCGCTATGGTCATCGCAAGGGTCTGTTCGGTATTACGCCGGTTAATGAGCCCATCACCCAGGAAATCTGGGATCTTATGGATGTGCAAAAGAGATATCCCCCTGTGGATCCGGAGCTCGCCAAGGGAAGTAAGCCCAATACCATGGAGTTTCTCCATGATTTCTACACCAGAGCCTATGACCGTATCCGTCCCAATGTAGCCGAGGATGTGTACGTGGTATTCCATGATGGATTTAAGATCCATGCCTGGAAGGATTTCCTGACACAGCCCCATTTCAAGAATGTTATGCTGGATACCCATATGTATCTGATGATCGCAGAGGCCTTTGGCTGCGAGCAGACGCTGGATGCCTACCTCAAGTATATCAAGGAGAATTATGAAAAGGATATGGCTGAGGTGCAGACCTATATTCCCATTGTCTGCGGAGAGTGGTGCCTGTTTAATTCCCTCGCTGTAGGTATGGATACCAAGGGTGGCCAGAGTGTATTAAACGGCATAGATTTCACAGAGAATAAGCCCACTATGACAGACGAGGAAAGGACGGCGATCTATCGCAGTCTGGGCAAGGCTCAGCTGGAGGCCTGGAGCAAGGGCAGCGGCTATTTTTATTGGAACTACAAGATGCTTCTGGATACCGTAAACGGCCCGAACTGGTTTGGTTGGGATTGCTGGGATCTCAGTAAGAGCGTTGATCTGGGATGGTTCCCCACAGAAGCTGTTTAAATAGCCGGGTATTAGTAACGATGATGAACTGCTCCGTATAGGTATATACGGAGTAGTTTTTTTAAATATACAGAAACTATTGCAGTAAGCGTTAAGTGCCGCTATAATGGGGTGACACCTGTAGTTGATAGAATGACATAATAAGGAGGAAAATATGATTATAAATCCTATTTTGCCGGGATTTAATCCGGATCCCTGTATCTGCAGAAAAGGAGAGGACTACTACTTGGCGATTTCAACCTTCGAGTGGCTTCCGGGTATTCCCATCTATCATTCCCGCGATCTGAAGAACTGGGAATTGCTTACCCATGTTTTAACGGATGACCATGCGGTGAATCTGAAAAATCTTCCTTCCGCAAAGGGCGTTTGGGCACCCTGTCTCACCTATTGTGAAGAGGAAGATCTGTTTTATGTGGCTTATGGCGTGATGAACTCCATGAATGCCAGATATTTTGATGTGGATAATTATGTAGTTACAGCCAAGAATATAGAAGGACCCTGGAGCGAGCCGGTGTATCTGCATTCATCCGGTTTTGATGCTTCCTTTTTCCATGATGATGACGGCCGGAAATGGGTCGTTGCTCTGGAATGGGAGACAAGAGACGGTTATGAAAAGCCGGGAGCTATCTGTATGGTAGAGTATTCTCCGGAGAAAAAGGAGATCATCGGCTATCCGAAACGTATCTGGACCGGCGGTACAGACAGAGGCTGTATTGAATCCCCCCATCTGACAAAGCACGGCGATTATTATTATCTGATGTGTGCAGAGGGTGGAACCGGTTATAACCACTGTGTTACCATGGCTCGTGCCAAACAGGTATGGGGACCTTACGAGAAGGATCCCACCAATCCCATCGTTACCTCTGTTCCGGGAGCGTCCAATGAGCGACAGGATCCGGATCACCTGAAACCGAAATACTATAATCCGGATTCTATTTTGCAGAAATCCGGTCACGGAAGCTATGTGGAGACCCCTGATGGCGAAGTGTATCTGGTTCATCTGACAGCCCGTCCCTTTGTTCCGGAGCTGCGCTGTACACTGGGCAGAGAGACCGCTATCCAGAAAATGGTTTGGACCGAGGATCAGTGGCTGCGTATGGCAGATGGCAGCAATCTGGCGAAAATCGAAGTGCCGGAGAGCTCTTTGCCGGAGTGTCCCATGCCCCAGCTTCCCGCCTTTGATGATTTTGACGAGCCGGAATTGGGCAACTGGTATTATGCTCCCAGAATGATGCCTCAGCGTTTTGTGGATCTCACAGCGAGACCGGGCTGGCTTCGTATGCGCGGACAGGAATCCCGTGCATCTCTGCATAAGGCAAGTATTCTGGCAAGAAAGCTTACCAGCGTTTATGCTCGTGTTACAACGAAGATGGAATTTGAGCCGGAGGTTTATCAGCACAGCGCCGGTCTGATCCTGTATTATGACAATATGAATTATGTTAATCTTCGCAAATATTACAGTGAGACTCTGGGACAGAGCGCTCTTTCTGTGGTACACCTGGAAAATGGCGTGAAAACAGAGGTGGAGGGTTCCCGAATTCCTGTGGAGGATAAGGCTGTTTATCTGAGACTGCATATCGAGGGAAGAAAGACCTGGTTCTCCTGGAGCTATGATGGTACGACCTATCAGCCCATCGGAGGCGTCTTTGATACCTCCAAATTCTCAGACGAATACTGTAAATACGGGGAATTCACCGGTACTTTGGTAGGTATCACCTGTGCAGATCGAGTGAAGCATCAGAAATGTGCGGATTTCGATTTCTTCGAGTATATCGCTGACGAGACAAGAAATGTAGAATAAGGCTGCAGAGGGATTGCAGCTATATAATAGGAAAAGAGGGATCATGGTTCGTCATGATCCCTCTTTTCTTACTGCGGATGGCGTACAGCCATACAGCTTTTTAAAGGCCTGGTTGCATAGCTTCTGGTTGTAGAGCCCGTTTTCCTCCATGAGAACGGAGATGGGTTTGTCTGTGGCGATAAGGTCACGATACATATGGGACAGCCGCACCTCCATCAGGTACTGCAAAAAGGGCATACCCATGTGATTTTTAAAGAAGCGACAGAAATATTCCCGGCTCAGTCCTAAGAGATCCGCAGC
This sequence comes from uncultured Lachnospiraceae bacterium, assembly GCA_964618605.1. Taxonomy (GTDB): domain Bacteria; phylum Bacillota; class Clostridia; order Lachnospirales; family Lachnospiraceae; genus UBA11957. The sequence goes on from CAZUBP010000015.1 coordinate 12,958, forward strand.
CTCCTGTAGGGTCACAGGTTCGGCGAAATGCTCCTCCACATAGGAAATGACCTCCCGCAAGCGCTGCCGGGACTGTTCATTGGCGGAGCCGGAGGCTGGAACAGCGGTAGTGGAAAAATGCTGCAATAAATGGCCGTAGATCAGCAGGATCAACCCTTCCGATTCCATGGAAGCGGTGGGGGGATTGTTGACATAGATACGGGTGAGATCCTCCAGCATACGGCAGATATTCAGATATTCCTCGAAGCGCTCATCCTGAATATCCAGAGGCGGACAGTCAATATTGTAGAGCTCAATGTCCGGCATATAGGATTTCAAATGTTCCTTGGTAAGGTGAATACAGAGAAACATATAGGCGTCGGAGTCTGTGGTGGTGCTGTGCACCTTGGAGGCCTCTATAACCATCATTCGTCTGTGACCGAGATGATAATGGGTGCCCTCCACCGTGACATCGGTTTCCCCATTCAGGGCAAACAATATTTCCAGCTCCTCGTGCCAGTGGGGCGGACTGTAGCCTCCTGGGGTGGTATGGTAGGCCAGATGGATGCCCAGTCGGCTGATCTGGCGTATATTTTCATGATATAGCTGACGACTCATGGAAAGTACCTCCTTTCCCAAATCTTTAGGCTTTTTACACATTTCTATTCTATAGGATCAGTATAGAGAAATCCCTTAAAAATTGCAAGGACTGCGAAAAAATGCGAAAAACAGGAAACATTTTGTCATGAATATATCGTTCTGAAAGAGTATCTGAGGCTATGGATGACAGATAAGGGTAAATGTAGTAGAAT
>CAZUBP010000016.1:0-4833 GCA_964618605.1 uncultured Lachnospiraceae bacterium
GGCCGTCCGCCATCATATGCAGGCTCTGCTCCGGCTGGGTGGTAATAAGGGTAAGTCCCGCCGCCTGCAGTTTTTCCTCATATTCTCCTGCTGCCTGCTCCAGAAAAACAGCCGCATCACAGGGGGCCATCTGCACCTCCAGATTTCCGCTGGAGGCCTTGGAGGCTTCCACCAGATCCTCAATCAGCCGCTTCAGCCGACTAGACTGGCGCACCAGCACATCGGCGTACTCTGTGATCTTCTCATTTTCACAGGGCTCTGTTCCAATAAGGGAGGCATAATTGATAATAGAGGTCAGAGGGGTTTTGATATCGTGAGAAACGTTGGTGATCAGCTCCGTTTTCATCCGCTCACTTTTCAGCCGTTCCTCCACCGCCAGAGACATTCCGGCAGCGATATTATTCAGATTTTCCCCGTGCTTTTTCAGATCACCGTACATTTTTTCCGTATTGGTATGGTAGGTGAGATCTCCTCCTGCCAGAGCCTCTCCCCCCTGTTTCAGCTTCTGCAGCACATCCAGAAGATTAAGCAGCAGCGGCACCAGGGCGATATGGAGAAGCACCCAGTAACCCGGATAGATCCCAACCACCAGCAGCAGAGCCTCCACCAGGCACACCACCATATACACCGCAAGGCCCCATTTCAAACCGGGTATACGATACACCAGTTCCTTCAGCCTGTCTGTAACCCCTTTCAGGCGATGGCTGAGCCATTGCAGGCCTTTGAAGCATTTGCGCAAAACAGCGGCACAAAGGGTGTTGGACAGCAATGTTTTTCCTTTCACCCGCACAGCCAGATTCATCAGCATTATCACACCGACACCTACGCAGAAAACACAGCCCATGGACACCAGCAGTTCCCTCACCTTTATGTTTCCGGTGACATCCAGGGCCATTCCCAGGGGGATCACGCTTACACATATGCCCAGGATAAGATAAATATCGCTGGGAATTTTTGTCATAAAACCGGGATACAGCTCATCAGAACCCGGGCGACGGCCTGCAGCCTGCAAAAGCAGTCCCAAAAACAGCAGGGCAAACAAAATGGCTGCTGTCAGGATCACATATATGCTGTAGCGCAGCTGATACAGGATGCTCGTAGCTTTATCCAGTCGGGCATAGTCATCCTTGTAGGGAAGCCCTTCCCTCAGACTGTAATGGAGAATATAGAGTCTCCCCGCCTTCTCAGCAGAGGCCATCTCTGCTTCTCCGTACTTGTCGATGTATTCACACCATACCCCTTCGCCGTCCAGACTTGCTCCATAGACGATGCTGTAGGCCCACTCCTCCGGCGTGTCCTTCGTGCTGATCAGCACCTGACCATCCCCATCCACCAGCTCGTACAGCAGATTGCTGTCTGTCTCATCTATCTTTCCCAGATAACTGCAATCTATGGCGTCATGGACCAGACGGTAGTTCTCCAGGGCAATCTTTTCCTGCAATGCCTTCTCGAAAGTTTCCGCCTGGGTGCAGTTATAGACATCTTCATTGAACATGTAACAAATACCCCACACCGAGGCAACGATCATACAGGTGCAAATCATGACCAGGATAAACAACCCGGCCTTGCCGACCCTTGTTCTGCTTATACTTTTCATTTCTTTCTTCCCCTCTCCATTTTGTACCCCTGGCCGAAGATCACCTTGATATACCGGGGTTCAGCCGGATTTATTTCGATTTTTTCCCGAAGATGACGGATATGCACCGCCACCGTATTGTCGGAGCCGATGGGCTTTTCCTTCCATATCAAGGTGTAGATCTCCTTTGGGGAGTACACCTTTCCGGGATGGGACATGAGCAGCTTTAAGATCTCATACTCCGTAGGGGTGAGGGCCACCGGGGCACCGTCCACCAGCACTTCCTTGCCGGCATCCCTGAGCTCAATGCCGTCGATCACGTAGGTGTCCTTTTCCTGCACCAGGCTGCCCAGCTGCATATACCGTCTCAGCTGTGACCGCACCCGGGCGCAGACCTCCATAGGATTAAAGGGCTTGGTAATATAGTCGTCAGCCCCTACATTCAGTCCCAGTATTTTGTCCGTATCCTCACTTTTGGCTGTCAGCAGGATCACCGGAATATTGCTGTTTTTCCGAATCCCTGCCAGAGCCGTCATGCCGTCCATAACCGGCATCATGATATCCAGAAGTACCAGATGGATCTCTTCTTTTTCCAGAATATCCAGGGCCTCCTTGCCGTTACAGGCTGTATAGATCCTGTATTCGGGATCGGAAAGATATATTTGCAATGCGTTGACGATATCCTTTTCATCGTCACAGATCAGTATGTTCGCCATAAGTTCTCCCCCTTGTCAGTTGCTATTGTACTACAGGTGTCCTTTAAGAAGAAACAGGGTATCGGATTAAGATTTTATGAATATCCTATCCGACACCCTGTATTTTTTCTATATATTTTCCAGCAGCACCTCTATGACGCCGCCGCAGACCATACCTTCCTCCTCTGCATCGGAAGCACACAGGTCTACCCGGCACACCTGCAGCTGCCCTTTGGGATGCTTCATCAGCCACAGTGCCCGCTTTTGCACCTCCGCCTCCATGCAGCCGCCGCCTATAGTGCCGATGCAGCTGCCGTCCGCCTGCACCAGCATCTTGGTACCGATACTTCTGGGAGCTGAGCCCTTCCGGCTGATAATGGTGGCCAGTACCTTGGCTCCCGGATAACCGATCTCCCCCCGGATGGCCTTAACCATCTCCCGGGGATACCCCTGGGAACGCTTCCTCTCATTTCGCACGGCAATGATCTCCGCCAAAATGGATACGGCGATCTCCTCCGGGGTCTCTCCCCCGATAGGCAAACCGATGGGGGCATGGAGATCGGCCACTGCTGCCGGATCAGCCCCTCTTTCCAGTGCATGTTCCCGCACCGTGGCGATCCGCCGTTTACTTCCCATCATACCGATATAGCCGTACTCCTTTTTCACGATCTCTTCCAGACAAAGCTCATCGTAACGGTGTCCCCGGGTGACGATGACAAAGCAGGTATCCTCATCTCCGGGAATAGTTTCCAGGCCTTTGGTAAATTCCTCACAGATCACCTGATGGGCCCCCGCTTCCCGGGCATGCCAGGCGAACTGAGGGCGATCCTCCAGCACCGTCACCTCATACCCCAGCATACATCCCATACGGATGATAGGCAGGGATACATGGCCGCCGCCGCAGATCACCAGCTTCGTACTGTCCCCCAGATATTCTGCATACAGTCTGTCTGCTCCAAGAGAAAGCAGGCCGCTCTCCTTTACCTGGGCCAGTTCTTCTTTTTTCTCCTCAAAATAATCCTCAGCGGTGCTCCACACCGGCTTTCCTTCGGAAAAAAGGGCCTTTGCCCCTTCCGCCGGACCTTCAACAACGGTACACACCATCGCCGCTTTCCTGGTTTCCAGCCCTTCTATGGCATCCAGTAAATCCCGCATATATTACCTCCCTTTGCCAAAACCGCAGTTGGGGAAGGTACACTGGGGACAATTCAGGCATAAGCCGCCCTCTCCCAGACAATCCATATCCTCTGCCGTCAAAAGCTCTCCCGCCATAATTCTGGGCAGCACCAGATCGAAAATGGTGCGTTTGGCATACATGACGCACCCCGGCAATCCCAGAACGGGAATCGTATCCTTATAATAAGAAAGAAGGAACATGGCTCCCGGCAGCACCGGCGCACCGTAGCTTACAATGCGGCTGCCTGCATTTTTAATGGCCAGAGGGGTTCTGTCATCAGGATCTACACTCATACCACCGGTACACACGATCATATCACAGCCCTTGTCCAGCAGCTTCTGAATAGCCCCTGTGATCATCTCATGGTTATCGTTGCAGATCTCATGCCCCAGGATCTCCGTATCGTATTCTGCCAGCTTTTCCCTGATCACGGGGGTAAAGGTATCCTCAATACGATGTTCGTATACCTCACTTCCGGTGGTTACAATGCCCACCTTCTTGTGGGTGTAGGGCAACAGCTGCAGCAGCGGTTTCTCCCCCGCTGCCTTTCTGGCTGCCGCCATCTTTTCTTCCTCTATTACCAGGGGAATGATGCGGGTACCTGCCAGCTTATCTCCCTTTTTTACCGGGAAATTGCCGTGGCGGGTGGCGATCATCATCTCTCCCAGGCTGTTTACCCGGCGAAGTCCCTCCCGGTCTACCTTCAACAGGCCGTCACAGTCGGCGATCAGCTCGATCTTTCCTTCTTTTATGTCCGAGGGATGCATATGCTCTCCCTGACAGATCTCCTTCAGGATCAGAGCCGCCTCATTTTCATGAAGCATCCCCTCCTCCTTTTCCCAGACGTAGAGGTTTTCCTTGCCCACAGACAGCAGCACGGGAATATCCTCCTCCGTGACAATATGCCCTTTGCGAAAAACAGCGTCCTTGGTAACGCCCTTGATGATCTGGGTAATATCGTGGCAGATCACATGGCCTACCGCATCCTGTGTTCTGATCAGCTTCATGATAATTCCTCCTTATGTTCCCCGTCTCCGAAATATCGCCCAAAGGCTTCCTCCGTGAATCGCTGCACCTCTGCTTCCATACGGCGGTAATCCCGTACCAGGATCTGTCCCTCCCGGGTAACCGCAGAGCCACCGCCTCCGGCGCCCCCGCTTTTTCTCTCCAGCAGCACCAGACCCAGCTTTTTCTCTGCGGTCTTGATCAGCTTCATAGCCTTGGAATAGGACAGATCCATACTCTGACAGGCTTTCTGTATGGAACCGGTCTCCTGGATCAGCTCCAGCAGCCGACAGGGGCCCGGCCCAAAGGCCTTTTCACTGTCCCGAAAACGGATCTGTATGTCCGGATGTATATCCTTTTTCATGCTATTTACTTCCTTT
>CAZUBP010000016.1:4933-13562 GCA_964618605.1 uncultured Lachnospiraceae bacterium
AAGCAGCAGCTTATCCTCGGGAATCTGCAGCCGGGAGGGTAATCCCCTCTCCTCTATTTCCTTCATGCCGTCTCTCTGCACATACCAGCAGATCCTCTCCGAGGAATCGGCGGCGCTTCTGAGGAAATATTCTCCTTCAAAGGGCAGATCCGCCATGGTTCCCTCTGCCACAGCTACGCTGTTTTTCTCCCGGCTGTCCCACAGGGGAATAAAATCATGGGCCCGGATACCGATACAGTTGATCTCCGGGGAAATAGTCTGTTCCAGCTCCAGGGTGGTCCCCCACTGGGGAATATGCAGATGATGGTCGTCCAGACGCTCTGCACTCACCAGATTTTTACAGCCGGTAAGGCGGGCGGCAATGCGGTTGCCCGGGGAAGCAAAGACCTCCTTTGTATTACCCTGACTGACCATCCTGCCGTTGTCCATGATCCACAGCTCCTGGCTGAAACGATAGATCTCATCCCGGCTGTGGGACACTAAGATCACCGTTCCCTGATATTCCTGGAGCATTTCCATCAGCTCCTGCTGCAGCTTATCCTTCAAAAACATGTCCAAAGCAGAAAAGGGCTCATCCAGCAGGATCATATCCGGCTCATAGGCCATGATCCTCGCCAGTGCCACCCTCTGCTGCTGTCCGCCGGACAGCTTGTGAGGCAGTTTTTTCTCCTGCCCCTTCAAGGCAAATCGTTCAATCAGCTCCTGCACCCGGGCTTTTTTCTCCCCCCGACTGCCGTGAAGGACAGCCTCTATGTTTTCCTCCACCGTCATTGTGGGAAAAAGGGCGTAGCGCTGGAACATATAACCCACCTTACGCTTCTGGGGAATCACGCAGACCTTCTTCTCCTGATTGAAAAGAGTGCGGCCGTCAACCACGATCTCTCCCCCATCCGGTTCCTCGATACCGGCGATACACCGAAGGGTCATGCTTTTTCCGCAGCCTGAGGCCCCCAGAATACCAATGCGCCGGGCGTCGGTTTCTATCTTAACATCTAAGGTAAAGCTTTCCAGTTCTTTCTGTATATGACATAACAGGGACATCGTTCTCTCCACTATCCCCTGCAAAGGATGGCTTTACCATCTCCGCAGGTGTTTCATCTGTTTATCTGACAGCTTATTCAGCAGGAATACCGCCGTAAAGGCGATGATCAATACGATAGCCACCCATACTCCCGCTGTGGCGTAATCCCCATCCTGGATCACCATGGCGATCCGCTGGGACACTGTAGCCGTCTTTCCGGGTATATTCCCCGCCAGCATGGAGGTAGCGCCGTACTCTCCCATGGCACGGGTAAAGGTAAGGATCGTGCCTGACACGATACCCGGTCGCGCCGCAGGCACTACTACCTTCCAGAAGATCTTCCTCTCGCTCATTCCCAGGGTGCGCCCTGCATAGATCAGATCCGCATCCACCTGTTCAAAGGCGGCCCTGGCGTTGCGATACATCAGGGGAAAGGCGATCACCGTAGCAGCCAGGATACACCCCAGCCAGGTCTGCACCACCTTGATGCCAAAGCTGGCATAGAGAAAGCTTCCGAAGGGTCTCCGTTTACTGAAGATCAGCAACAGAAAGAAACCGGCAACGGTAGGGGGCAGCACCATGGGCAGTGTGAGAATACCGTCCAACACCGCTCTGGCCCCGGATCTCATCCGCATCATGCGGGAGGCCGCCATAATACCCAGAAAAAAGGAAATTATGGTAGCCACAATGCCTGTTTTGATGGAGATGATCAGGGGACTCCAGTCCAACCCCTCTACAATTGCCAGTATTTCCTGCATGCTGTTTCTCCTGTACGTTTTATAGGTTATACATTAGTATCGAAATAGTATTTCTGGAAGATCTCCTTGGCTTCGTCAGAGGAAATGTAATCCATAAATTCTTTTGCGGCTTCACTTTCCGCCTCAGTTGCCTCTTCATTGTTGATGAGAGCTGCGGGATAGATCACGTTGCCGGTAAGATCATAGCTTACAGTCTCCAGAATATCCAGCTGATCCTCATAGCCGTAGGTATCAGAGTAATAGGTGGTACCTACTTCACAGCTGCCCTCAATAACGGCTGTCAGCACCTTGCTCACGTTGCCCTGCTCGCTGATCTCCACGCCGCCCAGAGCATCGGAAACCTCCTGGGTGGTAATAGCGGACACATCATCTGTCTCTCCCAGAATGCCCAGATTTACCAGAGCCTGACGGGTATATTTACCTACCGGCACGCTGCCGTCTGCCAGAGCAATGCTTTCTGCCTCACCGATATCAGCCAGTCCGGTAACCTTGGTACCGCTGTCCTTCAGGGTGATCACTACGACCTGATTATTGACGATATCCTTCCGGGTATCCTCCACAACAAAGCCGTCCTCCTCCAGCTGGTTCATCTGTTTTGCAGCTGCGGAGAAGAACAGATCACAGGCAAAACCATTCTCGATCTGATCCATCAGTGTACCGGAGCTGTCTGCATTGTAGACGATCTCCACATTGGGATGCTCGCTGGTAAAGTTTTCACTCAGCTCCTCCATAACGGTACTCAGGCTGGCAGCAATGAATACCTGTACCTGTGTTGTTTCTGTTTCCGCTGCCGTTGACGTTGCTGTTTCCTGGGTCTTGCCGCAGCCGGACATAAGGGACGCTGCTGCCATAAGAACAGCTGTGCCCAAAGCAAATAGTCTCTTTTTCATTTTAGCACCTCTTTCTTCGTTTTTCGTTATGTTTTTAAAAACATAACCCGTAGCAAGTATACCAAAACTATATCCGAAATACAATACACAAAACTGTCTGACTACTTTTTATAATCAATATCCTCCAGCTCTTCCTTTGGGGTTTCCACCACATGCACCTGCTCCGGATGGCGGCGCATCACCTGTTTTCCCCCTACATCCCCTTTCAGAGACAGAAGCTCTTTAAAATACTGCTGCCCGAACCATACCGGATTGCCTCTTCGCTCCCCTTCCCCGGCGCACACGATCCGGGAAGGCGTATTGGCCCCTACCAGCAGCAGTTTTTCCAGGGTCTCTGTGCTAAGCCGAGGCTGATCGCAGACCAGACACAGCACCCCCTGGAGATCCGGCTGTATTTCCAGCAGCCTTTTCAGTCCCAGGTGAAGGGACAGGGCTATGCCCTCCTTGGGCCTGTCGTTTCGCACCGTCTCTATGCCTGCCCCCTGGGCAGCCTCCTCTATCTCCCGGTAATGGGTCACCACCACCCGGGGACTCTCCGGAAAATCCAGCAGTTTCTCCAGAGCATAGGTGTACATGGGCCTGTTTTCCACACTGTCCAGAAGCTTATCCCCGCCGTACCGAAGGGATTCTCCTGCCGCCAGCAGCAAAAGTCCCGTATTTTCCCGACATAAATGCCGGATAGCTTCACAGACTCCCACGCCGATCTTTCTCGCCTTATCGGAGATCAGGTGTACCAGCCTGGGATCCTGTCGGGGATCCACATCCCCTATTTTCAGTCCTTTCTGCACTATAACTCCCGGCTGGAGCATTCCCCGGATAATACCGTCGATCTGGGCGGTCACCGGAGCCTCCCCTGTATAGGCCAGGATATCTCCTTTTTTTACTATATCTCCGATCTGTTTTACCGGCTGCATGGGGCCGTCTCCTGCCGCCTTGATCAGTCGCTCCAGGGCATAGCCGCCTATCATACCGGGAACGCCGGTGTTGGGAATGGCCCGCCCTTTGTAAAGGGGTTTTCCCAGGGTATCCCCCCGCATGGTTTCCACCACGGCATGGCAATCCTGTCCTGCCTCAAAGCCGGGCCCCAAAGCGATCACTATGGGGGCATCTGTCTTTGCCGTACCCACATTTTTCTTGGCCATGATACCGTCCACGATCACATCGGGGCAAAAGGTGTCCGCTACCCTTCCCTCAGGATCCACGATCACCGCTATTTTTCCTTCTCGGCTGACACGGCAGGCTTCCTCCGGTGTCTCTGTACATACGCCGGTGACCCCTTCCACCGTTGCCTCCTGCTCATATACCGCCCGGGAAAAAGCCACCTGACGGCGCACCGTCAGGGGAATGGGAATTTCTGTCATTATGATCTGATGTCCCCGGAGGAAAAGCTCATAAGCCACCCCTGTGGCCAGATCTCCCGCTCCCTTTACCAAAATCTTCATCCTTGTTCTCCTTTATGCCAGTAATCCGGCGGTAACCAGCACATTCTCCATACCGTAGCGGGAAAGTGCCCGGATAATCTCCATAGCCGTTTCACATCGTTTTCTATCATCTGCCTTATTCAGCAGGATCTGGTACTGCATACCCTTCGTCACCTGCTTTCGCCCTGCCTCCGGATCCATAGCCAGACGGGCGATATCCCCAGGGGTCAGCAGATCTGCGGGACTTTTCCCCAGAAGCTTTGTCACATAGGGGATACGAAAGCAAACCTCACCGATAGGTTTCCCCACTCCGTCCAGGCCGTATACCTGGATCACCCGGGTAGTACAGGGTAATATCACCGGTTCGTGACTGGCCGGTGCCTTTACCGGCAGCCCCTTGGCTCCGTCTGCCTCCAGAAGCAGCCAGTTGCCCTCCCGGCGAACCCGATCCATAAATTCCGGGGGAAAGCCTATCATTTTCACTTCCGATACAGGGTGCCCCATCCAGACCGTGCCCTCCCTGGCCAGTATCCGGCGAAAGCTTCCCATGGAGGGTTTTTCCAGAAAAGCGCCGTTTCGCTCATACTGCATATGGGTGGTGGTGGACACGGCATGGGGAATCCCTGCCTCCCGACATTCTCTCTGTAAACGACGAAGGAGGGTGGTCTTTCCACCACCCCCCACTACCGAAATCACCTCAGGTGTATCTGCATTTGTTCCCAGCGCCTGGAGCACACTGTCCCAGTTCTGCAGCTGGCCTTTTTGCATTCTTCCGATCATGATCTTATTTCTCTTCTTCCTGCTTTAAACAATACATGGCTATATCCTCACTTGTAATAGGAAGATTTCGGAAATAGCCTCCCGTAGCATTGTGAATGGCTGCCGCCAGAGCCGGCGCCGGTGTATTGATAACGATCTCACCGATGGACTTAACGCCAAAAGCACCTGTAGGCTCATAGCTGGGCTTAAATTCCACATCGATATTGCCCATATCCCTTCTGGTGGGGATCTTGTACTGCATCAGGGAGTTGTTCCGCAGCTGGCCCTTATCGGAATACTGGATATTTTCGTAAAGTGCCATACCGATACCCTGACCGATACCGCCCTCTACCTGTACTCTGGCCAGGTTGGGATTGACCACGGTTCCGCAGTCCACCACAGCGGCATAGTGAAGGATCTCCACATGCCCCGTCTCCTTGTCCAGCTCGATCTCCACGGCACCTGCCATGTAGGGCGGCGGTGATACCGGGGAAGTATGGCTCTCCGTTACCTGAAGAGCAAAATCGTTGAAGCACTGAGCTTTGTAGCCGATATCCTCTATGGTCACGGATTTTCCGTTCTTAATATTGGTGGCCACATGGCCGTCGTAATCCAGATCCTCCACCTCGCATTCCAGCATAACCGCTGCCAGGGTGCGGATCCTCTTTTCCAGCTCTGTAGCTGCCTTGACTACCGCCTGTCCGGTAATATAGGTGGTACTGGAAGCATAGGAACCGGAATCATAGGGAGAACTGTCTGTGTCGGCACCGGAGACAAAGATATCATCCGCCGTGACATTCAGGCATTCCGCTGCCATCTGGGCCAGAATGGTATCACAGCCTGTACCCATATCCGCTGCGGCAATGGCCATACGATAGGTGCCATCCTCATTGAGAGAAATGGTGGCCGAACCCACATCTACGAAGGAAATACAGGAACCCTGCATGGCCATGGCCATACCTATGGAGCGTACCTTACCGTTGCCCATATCTCTGCAGGCGCCCTTTTCTTTCCAGCCGATGAGCTCAGCGGCACGCATGAGACATTCGTCCAAACGGCAGCTTTCCGCTATCTCATTGCTGTAGGCCTGCATACACATGCCCTGTTTTACCACATTCATCAGACGCAGCTCTACGGGATCCATATGCAGGATATCTGCCAGCTCATTTACCAGAGACTCCAGGCCAAAGATACCCTGGGTGGCACCGTAGCCACGATAGGCTCCCGCCGCCATAATATTGGTATAGACAACGTCAAAGGTATGACGGAAGGCTTCCATATTGGCGGTGTACATGGGCATGGACTTATGTCCCGTAAGGCCCGCTGTGGTGGGGCCGTGATCGCCGTAAGCACCGGTGTTGGAAAGATTGTACACCTCGATTGCCCGGATCTTACCGTCATTGTTGGCACCGAGGCGGATCTTTACCTCCATCTCGTGACGGGGGGAACCGGCGATCTGACTCTCATAACGGCTGTAAAGCAGCTTTGAGGGTTTCTTTGTTTTCCAGGTGACAAAGGCGGGGTAGATCTCTGTAACCACCGTCTGCTTTGCCCCGAAACCGCCGCCGATACGGGGTTTCATGGAACGGATCTTGCTCTTAGGTATACCCAGAGCTGTGGAAAGAATACGTCTTACATGGTATACGATCTGGGTGGAGCTGAGCACCACCAGACGACCGTAGGTATCGATATAACAGGTGGTACGGAAGGGCTCCATCATGGCCTGGTTTACGGCAGGCACATGGTAGGTTCTCTCCAGCACGATATCGCAGTCGGCAAAGGTGCCTTCCACGTCACCACCCTCTTCCTCCATATGGGCGCAGAGATTTCGCTTGTTGTCCGCACCTACGGGGTAGAGAGACTGCCAGTTATCCTCGGGGTGTACCAGGATCTCATTATCCTTGGCCTCGTGGTAATCCAGCACAGCGGGAAGTACCTTGTATTTTACCTTGATCATTTTCAAGGCTCTGTCTACACTGGCTTCCGTCTCTCCGGCTACGATGGCCACCGCATCCCCCACAAAGCGCACATGCTGATCCAGGATCAGACGATCATAGGGGCTCCACTCCGGATAGGTCTGTCCAGCCTGGGCGAAACGGTTCTGGGGAACATCCTTCCAGGTGTACACCGCCTCGATTCCCGGCACCTTCATAGCTATATTGATATTGATATCCTCAATCAGGGCGTTGGCATGAGGACTTCGCAGTATTTTGACGATCAGACACTCCTTCGGCGCCAGATCATCCACATACACCGGCTTTCCGGTAACCAGCTGCATAGCATCCTTCTTGCGGATAGGTTGTCCTACTACTTGCATGCTGCACCTCCCTGTTTTTTGTACTTAATAAATTCGTGCATACCCCGCAGCTGTCCTTCGTAGCCGGAGCAGCGGCAGAGATTTCCTGCCAGATACTGTTTGATCTCCTCGTCGGTGGGATCGGGATTTTCCCTAAACAGGGCGATAGCATTCATGATCATGCCGGGATTGCAGAAGCCGCACTGCTCTGCCCCCTGATCAGCGATAAAACCGCCGAATTCCTCCGCCTCCTTCTGCAGGCCCTCCAGTGTCTCCACCTTGTGGCCGTCGGCTCTGGCTGCCAGAAGGGCACAGGAAAGAATAGGGGTACCGTCCAGAAATACGGTACACAGACCGCAGTTGGTGGTTTCACAGCCGCATTTCACACTGTAGCAGCCGTGTTCCCGAACAAAGCTGTAGAGACTCATATCCGGGCTGATGTCATCCACCACCTTTTTTCCGTTTAACTCTATTGAAACGATCATCTTATTTTCCCTCCTGTTCACGGATCTCGGCAAATGCTCTTTTCAGGAGCACTTTGGCCAGATGACGGCGATATTCCGCTGAGCCCCGCATATTGCTGCCGGTTTTCAGGCCTGCTGCCAGCTCTTCGGCTGCCTCCGGCGTATCCTGGTCCAGCACGGTAAGTACCGCTCTGCCGGGTCTGGCGCCTACAGCCGCCCGCACCTGTCCCTGGATCTTGGCAGCTGCCACTGCCAGCACCGGGAAATCCGTCTTTGTATTTCTATGGGACAGATAGGCGTACTGTCCCTTCGTCTTTTTAATGATCACATGTACCAGGATATCATTATCCCGCTTCATACCGGCGAACTCAGAGAGGGGAATGATCCCGCCCTTGTACATTTCCACATAGGTATCCAGCACCAGCAGGCCGGTAAGCACATCGGAAAAGCCAAAGCGGCCCACCAGAGAGCCACCTACCGTCGCCATATTCCGAAACTGTACCCCTACGATATCCTCCACAGACTTTTTCACCAGATCGCTGCACATGGCATTCAGCCCCTCGTGCAATTCCATCTGCCGCAGGGTCACCATACAGCCGAGGATAAACGCATCCTCCGTCTCCTCGATCTGGTCCAGTCCCAGACCGGAAAGATCGATACCCTTTTGTATCTGATTATCACTCATCCGCATCCAGAGCATTCCCCCCAGAATACGGTTGGTTCTCTTCTGATTCAGCTCATAAGCCTGTTCCAGGCTCTCCGCCTTTACATAATCCTTTATTTTCAGCATCCAAATGTCTCCGTTTCTTCTGCGTTTTCAGTCAGCTTACGACGTTATATAGCAATATCATACTTTGGATTTCGCCAAAGTGCAACGGTTGCAGGCAAAAAAAGAGGACCTGCCGAAATTTTTCTCCGACAGATCCCCTTATTTATATGCAGTTACGCTTCTGCTTCTTTTTCCTTAGGCAGAACAATGTTCAGAATAATAGCTACGACTGCTGCCGGAACGATACCGGA
>CAZUBP010000017.1:0-13330 GCA_964618605.1 uncultured Lachnospiraceae bacterium
TGCCGCAGCCTCTCATTTCCCTTCTGCGCTTTCTCTGGATCCAAAACCATATCCGCTTCATGCCTACCTCCTCATACTTCTTCAAAAAAATAAGAACCAGCTAGAGATATTTCGGATGAAGTAATGAGTTTGACAAGGAAGTAATCCGTGTCGATTTTAAGGGGCTTGGTAAAATTGCACATTAAGAAATTGATTTCTTAATGTAAAATTTGTTAAAAACAACAAAAATGAGTTTCGGACTCTTTTTCTGATTGAAATTAATTTTATGTGGTGATACAATTTTCACAAGTTAAAAGAAATTAATAACTGAGAATGAAATTAATTTCAAAGAGCGGACGATAAAGTTTTAGATAGGGAGGCAAAAGTTGAAAGAGAAATTTTTGGAAATCTCCAACGTCAGTAAAACCTTTCCGGGTGTCAAAGCTTTAAACAATGTGCAGTTTGATATCTGTCCCGGTGAAGTGCATGCTCTGGTAGGAGAAAACGGAGCGGGAAAGTCCACACTGATCAAAATCCTTGCCGGTGTTCAGCCGCCGGATGAGGGAGCCAAGATCCTTATTGAAGGAAAAGAGACGGTTCTGGAAAATCCCATGGATGCCATCAAAAAAGGTATTTCGGTTATTTATCAGGACTTCAGTCTGTTTACCAATCTGACGGTTGCCGAGAACATCGGTATCAACGAGATCATCGAGAAGAAACAGCAGTTCCTGAACTGGAAGGAAATCAACAAAAAGGCAGAGGATGCCCTGAGCTTTATGAATGCGGACATCAGTCCAAAAGAGATCGTGGGTAACCTTTCCGTGGCAAAGCAGCAGATGGTAGCTATCGCCAGCGCTGTAGCCCAGAATGCCAAAATGATCATCATGGATGAGCCTACATCCGCTCTTTCCCGTCGTGAGGTAGAGCGTCTGTATGAGATCATCGATGATCTGAAGGCCAGAAACATCGCCATTATGTTTGTTGGTCACAAGATGGATGAGCTTTTCCATGTGGCAGACCGTTTTACCGTATTCCGGGATGGAAAATATGTGGATACGGTGGATGCCAAGGCAGTTACGGAGCAGGATCTGATCTCTATGATGGTTGGCCGCAAGATCGAATACAAGAAATACGCAGTGCTGGAGCATGACGGCCCGGTAGTATTGAAGGTAGACGGACTTTCCAAAAAGGGAAATTTCAAGGACATTTCCTTTGAGGTACAGGCAGGTGAGGTCCTGGGTGTTACCGGTCTGGTAGGCGCAGGACGAAGCGAACTGATGCAGTCCATTTTCGGTCTGAACAGCGTGGACGAAGGCAAGATCTATATGGAAGGAAAGGAAGTCCATATCGGCAGTCCTTCCGACGCTTTGAAGCTGGGTATCGCCTATATCCCGGAGAGCCGTCAGACCCAGGGTCTGGTATTAAAGAAGAGTATTCGTGAAAACATTCTTCTTCCTCAGTTGGGAAAATACACCAACAAGCTGGGTATCCTGAACAACGGAAAGATGCGGGATGCAGCAAATAAATGGATCGAGATGCTGGATGTAAGACCTTCCGATCCCAACAATCTGGCACAGGCTCTTTCCGGTGGTAATCAGCAGAAGGTGGTTCTGGCAAAATGGATTTCCACGGAAGCCAAGGTACTGATCGTAGATGAGCCTACCAACGGTGTAGATATCGGTGCGAAGGATGAGATCCACAAGATCCTCCGTAATCTGGCCGCAGAAGGCGCAGCAGTTATCGTTATCTCCTCCGAGATGCAGGAGATTTTGTCCATCAGTGACAGAATCATGGTGATGAGACGTGGTCGGGTTTCCGGCTTCCTTGAGAACAAGGATCTGACCCAGGAAACCATTATGAATTTCTCAATCGCATAGGAGGGCAGTATCGTGAAACTTTTGAAAAAAAGAAAAGAATTCGGGATTTTGCTGATCATCGTTGCACTGGCGGTGGTGATCTCCATCATCAATCCCTCATTTTTGAAAGCAAGTAACATTTTTGATTTCCTCAGAAGCAACGCTGTTTACGGTATTATGGCCTTCGGTATGCTGCTGGTGCTGATCACAGGTGGTATTGACCTGTCTGTATCCTCCACCATCGTGCTGGGTGCGGTCCTTCAGGGAAATTATCTGGTGGCTCACCCCAACACCAATATCTTTGTCATCTTTGTCATTGTGGTTGTGGCAGGCGCACTGATCGGTCTGATCAACGGTATTTTGATCACCAAGGTCAAGATCCCCCCCATCGTAGCTACGCTGGGTGTGCAGACCATCACCAACGCAGGGGTGCTGCTGTATACCAAGGGTGCCTGGATATCCAATCTGCCGGATTGGTACAAAACCTTCGGAAATTTCACCTTACTGAAGCTTCCCTCCGGCAACACCTACACCGGTATTTATACCCAGGTGATCATCCTGATCATTGTAGGCCTTATTACCTGGTTCATCCTGAACAATATGCTGATCGGCCGTGGTATCTACGCCGTAGGCGGCAACGCACAGTCAGCTCAGCGTGTAGGCTATAACGTAGATCGTATTACTATCTTCGTATACATTATGTCCGGTGTTTTTGCCGGCATTGCTTCCATCGCTTCCGTTAGTATCGTGGGTTCTGTTGACCCCAATACCTTCACCGGATACGAGATGGATGTTATCGCCATCGCAGTTTTAGGTGGTGCAAGTCTGGCCGGTGGTATCGGTACCGTATTTGGAACGACCCTGGGTATTATCCTCATGGCAGTGATCAAGAACGGACTGATCCTGGTACATATTTCCGGTTACTGGCAGAAGGCCATTATGGGTGCCATCATTCTGGTTACCATCGCTATCGATCAGATCAACAGAAACCGTGAGCAGGATCATGCCATCAAGGTTGATGTGGCAGAGTAGGGAGGAAGAACATATGAAATTTGTGAAATTTTTAAGAGAAAAACATCCCAATGAGCTGGTTTTATTTCTCATCTTTATCATCCTCTTTGCTGCTATGGGTATTTCCTCACCGAAGGTATTCCTCTCCGCAGCCAATCTGCAGAACATGATGTTCCAGATGCCGGAGTTCGGACTCATGGCACTGGCTATGATGGCAGCAGTATTAACAGGCGGTATGAACCTTTCTATTGTCAATGCAGCTACCTTTGCCGCTATCCTGTCGGCACTGATGATGACTACTGAGTGGGGCAAGGCCAATCCCGTACCGGCAACGATTCTGGGAACCCTGGCGATCATCGTGATCTCCATTCTCACCGGTGTATTTAACGGTGTTCTCATCGGTTATATCGGTATCGTAGCTATGCTGGTTACCCTGAGTACCCGCATGATATTTGAGGGTATCGGCCTCATTATTACCAAGGGTAATTCCATCGGAAGCCTGCCGGATCCCTTCCTGGGCATAGGTTCCGCTTCCTTAGGACCCATTCCTATGCCTATGCTTCTCTTTATCCTCATGATCATTGTCAGCTACTTCATGCTGGAGAGAAGTAAGTGGGGCCGGGAGGTATATATGATCGGTGACAACGAAACCGCTACCAGATTTTCCGGTATCAACACCAAGAAGGTTCTGATGCTGGTGTACGTATTCAGTGGTTTCCTGTACGGACTTTCCGGTGTACTGATCACCTCCAGATATTGTTCCGCCAAAACAGACTACGGTTCATCCTACCTGATGCAGGCCCTGACTGCTGTAGTTATGGGTGGTACAGATATTAACGGTGGTCGTGGTACGGTAGCCGGTACGATCCTGGCTGTTATGATCCTGCAGACCATTTCCGCCGGATTTACCATTAACCGTGTAGATCAGAACCTGGTAAATATCTTTAACGGCGCCATCCTGATCCTGGTACTGTCTATCCGTTACTTTACCGGAAAGATCATTGACAGCAGAAAGATCAAGGCAAGAAAGGCTGCAGCCGCAGCTCAGGCCCAGAGCTAAGGGTCATTGTAAAGGAAATTTAACCGTAGAACGGTTAAAAAATAAAAAATGTCATAAAAAGAAGGAGGACATTCACATGAAGAAACGAGTAGTAGTCAGTCTGGTACTGGCCGCAGCTATGACCATGCAGTTGGTAGGTTGTGGTGATTCCGGTTCCACCACATCTGCAGCATCCGCCGCCAGCGAAGCAGCTGAAGCTTCCGCAGCAGAATCTGCAGCAAGTGCAGCCGAGGAAACATCTGCAGCAGCAGAGACAGCAACATCTGACGATACCTATGACATCCTGGTTATGCCGAAGCTGACCAACATCCCCTATTTCCAGGCTACAGGTGAGGGCGCTGAGGAAGTAGGCGAGGAGCTGGGTGTTAACGTTATCTATGACGGACCGACAACAGCTGATGCCGCTCAGCAGGTTACCATGATCGAGAACTACATCGCTCAGGGTATCGACGCTATCTGTGTTGCTCCCAACGATCCGGAAGCTATGAAGAGCGTTCTGCAGAAAGCAAAGGATCAGGGCATCCTGGTTATCGACTGGGATACACAGGCTGACGCATCCGTAACAGATGCTTCTGTTTACAACGTAATCGATAAAGATTTCGGTGAGCACATGGTTGATAAGCTGGTAGAGAAGATGGGAACCGATACCGGTGACATCGCTATCATTACCGGTGGACTTTCCGCAGCAAACCTGAATGCCTGGATCGATGCCGGTACAAGCTATATTGCTGAGAAATATCCCAACCTGAACATCGTTACAGATCCCATCGCTTCCAATGAGAGCCAGGATGAGGCTTATGCCAAGACAAAAGAGCTGATGACAGCATATCCCAACGTTATCGGTATCCTTGGTTATTCTTCACCCACAGGCCCAGGATGTGGTAAAGCTCTGTATGACTTAGGTCTGCAGGATCAGGTAGCTCTGGTTGCCAACGGTCTTGAAGATGACTGCCAGGAGGTTCTGGAAAACGGTGGTCTTGACACCGCTTGTCTGTGGAGCTGCCAGAAGCTTGGTCGTCTGACCGTAGCTACAGCTGTTGCTATGCTGGAGAACGACGGTGCTGTTCCCGCTGACGGAACTACCATCGCAGGATGGGATGATGCCGTTATTTCCGACGGTTCACACAATGTATATCTGACCGCTGCCGGTGAGGATTACGAGAAACAGTAAGATAGTTTAACCAAAATAATCACATGTAGTTAGCATGATGGGATGCGGTTTGCCAGACCGGCTAACGCATCCCATCTGTTATATCAAAGACACGCGGGGAGGGTTGCAGATGACAGCCTTCCCGAAAAAAAGGATTTATGTAGAAAAGACCAGGAGGAGCAAGAAACATGAAAGCATTTATTATGGATGAGGACAGATCACTGAAGGTTGTGGAGAGACCCGAACCTGTGAAAACAGACGATAACATCATCGTGAAGGTTAAAGCTGCCTCCATCTGCGGAACAGATATGAGAACATTTCTCCATGGAAACGTTAAGATCGATCCCCCGAGAATTCTGGGACACGAGTTTGCAGGCGATATTGTATACGCCAGCCCCTATGCCGAAGCTCAGGGATTTCATGTGGGAGACAGAGTGACAGCTGCACCGGCTATCGGCTGCGGAGAGTGCTGGCCCTGTTCCACGGGACACACCAATATGTGTGACCATCTGGAGACCATCGGCTTCCAGTATGACGGCGTTTTTGCCAGCTATGTGGCTATTCCGGCAAAGGCTATTCGTATGGGAAATGTGATCAAGCTGCCGGACAATGTGAGCTATGATGCAGCCACACTGATCGAGCCTGCAGCCTGTGCCTACAACGGACAGACTTATCTGCATATCCAGAAGGGTGACAACGTGGTGATCTACGGCAGCGGCCTTATCGGCTGTATCCATGCAGAGCTGGCATTGCTCCAGGGGGCCGCAAAGGTCATGATCTGTGAGCCGGTAGAGAAAAGAGGCCGTATCGCAGAGGAGAAGGTGCCGGGTGTCATCTGGATCGATAACGGCAAGAAAAATGCGGTGGAGGAAGTGAGAAAGCTTACCAACGGCGTAGGTGCCAATGTAGTTATTACCGCCACATCCTATCCGCCGGTACAGATCGAAGCCCAGGAAATTGCCGCAAAGATGGCTCGTATCTGTCTCTTCGGAGGACTTCCGGGAGAAGGAAAGGGCTATGTGGATTCCAATATGGTGCATTACAAGGAGCTTCAGATCTGCGGTGTTCATGCAACCACAGCAGGCTATATGCGTGAGATCCTGAAGCTGATCGAGGAGGGCAAGATCGACTCCGAAAAATACATTGAAAGAATCGTTTCCCTGGATGAGATCATGAATGGTTTCGAGTCCATCCGGGATGAGAATGTGATGAAGGTAGTAGTTCATCCGTAAAAAAGAAAAATCCGTTGTTACATACAGCGTACTATAGGAAAACAGAGGTATAATCGTAATGGAACATTATATTATCGTAGATCTGGGAGCCAGCAATGGCCGGGTGATCGTAGCCAATTATGAGGGCGGAACCTTTGATTTTGACGTAGTGCATCGGTTCCCCAACGTTCCCGTGATCTCCAATGAAGGAGAATTGTTCTGGGATATCCTGAGAATTTTCAATGATGTAAAGGATGGCATTCGTATTGCCGCCAGAAAATATGACAAGATCGTTTCCCTGGGTATCGATACCTTCGGCTGTGATTTCGGCTTTATCGATGAAAAGGGCAGACTGATGGGAAATCCCCTGCATTACCGGGACGAAAAGCAGCATGCTCTGTCCGGAAAAATGCACAGTATTCTTTCCGAGGAAGAGCTTTTCAACCTGTCTCAGGGACCCTGCAACCGTATCATGGGTATCTACAAGCTTTTTGCTTTGAAGGAGACGGAAGCCTTTGAATACCAGCATGGCGCCAAGATCCTGATGATTCCGGATATCCTGAATTATCTGCTTACAGGAAAGGCAGCCAACGAATTTACCAACGCCACCATGACCCTGCTTACCAGCCAGAAAAAGAGAGACTGGGAGCCGGAGATCTGTGAGAAACTGGGCCTGAGAAAGGATATTTTCAATCCTATTCAGGAACCGGGAACCCTGTTGGGGCCCATCCGTCCCTCTATTTGTGAGGAACTGGAGATCGAGCCCATCAATGTTATTATCCCCGCAACCCACGATACCGCCTCTGCTGTAGCCGGTATTCCGGTGAAGTATCCGGAGAAGAAATGGGGCTTCGTCAGCCTTGGTACCTGGGCTCTGGCCGGCATGGAGAGAGATGAGCCGGTAACCAATCCGGATATTGTACCCCTGGAATGGGGAAATGAGGGCGGTACCTTCGGAAAAACCATGCTGTTGAAGAATCTGAACGGTATGTGGGTGATCCAGCAGTGCCGCAATTACTGGAACAAAGAAAATACCTACGGACAGGAGCTGTCCTGGGATGATATTACCCGGCTGGCCGGTGAAGCTAAAGCCCAGAATTGTGTATTCGATGTGAATTTGCCTCAGTTTAACGGTTTTCAGGCAAATATGCCTCAGACTGTGGTAAACTTCTGTAAAGAGACAGGACAGGATATTCCGGAGACCATCGGAGAAATTGCAGCCTGTGTATACCGAAGTCTGGCTGTAACCGTAGCCGCCAGCTATGAGGATGTACTGGAGATCCTGGATGAGAAGCTGGAGCTGCTGCAGATCGTAGGCGGCGGCACCCAGAACCATCTGGCCTGCCAGTGGATCTCTGACGCACTGGGTATTCCCTGTGTCTGCGGACCTACAGAGACAACAGCTATGGGTAATCTTTTGTTCCAGCTGAAGGCCGAGGGTGCCTTCTCAACACTGGAGGAGGGCCGTGCCATCTGTGCCGCTTCCAGCGAGCTTTACGAGGTGTATCCTAAGGATGTTGAGCTTTGGCAGAAAACGCTGCAGCATTACAAGGATGTTATGAAAAAAGTGAAATAAGGAAAGCAGAATCATGTTTGATGTAAAGGAAACAGAAAAACGATTAAATGCCTGGGAGCAGGAGGAGCGTCTGCAGGCGGTGAGAGAATTGAAGGCGGCTATTGACCGGGGGGATATCCCGGCAGTGCCCCGGATCGGAGAATGTGACAACCATATCCATTCCCAGTTTTCCTTCTCCCCCTACAGTCCCTCTATGATCGCCTGGAAAGCTTATCAGGTAGGTCTGGACACCTGCGGTCTGGTGGATCATGAATCGGTAGGCGGATGCCTGGAATTCAGGGAAGCCTGCCGGATCCTGGGAATAGTGCCCACCATCGGCTTTGAGGTGCGCATGAACTGGGACGGCACGCCCCTGGAAAACAAGAAGTTTAACAACCCGGATCAGACGTCTGTAGGATATTTTCCTGTACATGGTGTGCCCTTACGGTCTCTGGGAAAGGTAGAAGAGTTTTTAAAGCCCATTCGGGCAGCCCGGGAAAAGAGAAATCGTCAGATGACCCAGAAGGTGGATCGGTATCTGTCCCCTTATGGTATTTCCCTGGATTTTGATGCGGATGTGATCCCTGTATCCCGGTGGAATCAGCAGGGCTCCATTACGGAGCGCCATATTCTCTTTGCTACGGCTAAGAAGCTGATAGAGGCCAGGGGAAAAGGCCAGGAGCTTCTGGACTTTATGGAGAAGAAGCTGGAGATCCCTGTACAGGGAAAGGCCAGAGAGTATCTGCTGGATCTGGAAAGCGATATTTACACCTATGATCTCACCAATGTACTGAAGGGCTATTTCTCCGAGTATATGTATGTGAATGCAGGCCATGAGGAAACCCCGGATGTGGCCACCACAGTGCCCTATCTTAACAGCTTGGGCTGCATCACCACCTACACCTATCTGGGAGATGTGAGAGGTACCTCTGTTACCGGTGATAAAAAAACGCAGAAGTTTGAGGATGATGTGCTGGATGAGATGTTCGCTTGCCTGTCCTCCTACGGTATGCGGGGCTTCAGCTATGCCCCCACCAGAAACGCCCCGGATCAGGTAGAGCGGGTGCGGGCCCTGTGCCGACAGTACCATATGCTGGAGGTGTGCGGCGAGGACATCAATCAGCCCAGACAGCCCCTGATCTGTCAGCAGAGCAGTGAGGAGGATCGGATCTTCTTTAACGATTCCACCTGGGCTATCATTGGTCATGAGATCCTGGCAGAACAGGATCTGTCCGACAGCATTATCTCCGATAAAACGGCAGAGAGATTTCCAGATCTGAAAAAACGTATAGAATTTTATAAAAACATTGCGCTAAACAGAGGATGATGTGATACAATAAGTTTGTGTGAAATTAATTTCATGCATACGAATATACATAATCATTTGGCTGACAGATTGGGAGAACACCATGGCATTATCACAGACGCAATTATTCAGAATATTAAAGGAACACTATGTGCTGGGGCTGACGCAGCGGGAGGTGGCAAAGCTGGAAAACCTGTCCACGGCCACCATATCCCGGGCCATAAAGGAAGGCCTGGATAAAGGGTATGTAAAGATCACCCTGCAGCTGCCCACGGGATCACTGCCTTACCTGGAAGAGGAGATCATGGAAAAGTTCCATCTTTCCAGAGTGCACGTGACACCGGTGGATGTGGATGACAACAGCGTTATTATCCAGGATATGGCGGTAGCCTTTGCCGATTATCTGGATACCCTGATCAAACCCGGGGATGTGGTCGGCCTTTCCTGGGGACGTACACTGGCGTCTCTGGCTCCTTATTTAAGGGAGAAGCCTCTGGAGGACGTTGCTTTTGTGAGTATGCACGGCGGCGTGTCCATGGATTTCACCTCCACCAGCGTAGAGCAGGTGGTGCGGGCCTTTGCCCAGCCCTTTGGCGCCAGAGCCTACTGGCTGCCCTTGCCTACCTACCTTTCCGACAGTCGTCTGGTGGACGGCTTGCGCAGTGATAACCAGATCGAGGCTATTTTTGACCAGATCGAAAAGGCCAATATTGCGATCTTCAGTGTGGGTGGTCTGATTCCTTCGTCCCTGCTGTACAATTCCGTTTATTTTACTAAGGATTCCTATAAGGAACTGAAGCAGAAAGGGTATGTGGGCGATATCTGTGCCCGCTTTTTCAAGGGGGACGGCTCCTATGCGGAGGAGGATTTTGCCAACAAGAGCATAGGCATTACCCTGGAGGAACTGAAAAAGAAACAGCGGAAGATCTGTGTGGTAACGGATCCGGAAAAGGCACCGGCTCTTCAGGGGGCTCTTCACGGAGGATACGTGGATGAATTGTTCCTGGATGAGCGGACAGCCGTGAAGCTGTTAAAACTGGAAATGAAGTCAGCTAAGAAATAAAGCAATACAGTAACCCTGATACACATGAGAAAAAGAGAAGGCAACAAGCGGGCTTTCTCTTTTTTTACCCCCAAATAGGCACATATGTTCCATATATATTTACAAAAATTACTTGACGAAGAAAAAAACCAATGCTAATATAGGAACATAAGTTACACAAGCAAGCAAAAATGTTCCAAAAATAAAAAAAGGAAAATTCAAGGAGGTAACATCATGGAAATCACAAAGAAAAATGTTGCAGGTATTATTGACCACACACTGTTAAAACCCCAGGCCAGCGAGGAGCAGATCGCCAAGATCTGTGAGGAAGCAAAGGAATATTCTTTCGCTTCTGTATGCGTAAATCCCTGCTATGTTGCACAGTGTGCAGAGGCTTTAAAGGACAGCCCGGTTAATGTTTGTACTGTTATCGGCTTCCCTCTGGGAGCTACCACCTCTGCTTCCAAGGCTTTCGAGACAAAGGATGCTGTAGCTAACGGTGCTGTAGAAATCGACATGGTAGTTAACGTAGGTAAGATCAAATCCGGTAAATGGGATTATGTAAAAGAAGATATCAAGGCTGTTGTTGAGGCTGCCGGCGGAAAGCTGGTAAAGGTTATCATCGAGACCTGCCTGCTGACAGATGCTGAGAAAGAACAGGTTTGCCTGATCGCCAAAGAGGCAGGAGCTGACTTTGTAAAGACTTCTACCGGCTTCTCCACAGGCGGAGCTACACCTGAGGATGTTGCTCTGATGAGAAAGACCGTAGGACCGGAGATGGGTGTTAAGGCTTCCGGCGGTATCCACAATGCAGATGAGGCTATTGCCTGCATCAACGCCGGTGCTACAAGACTGGGTGTCAGCGCAGGTATTGCCGTAGTAAACGGTATCAACGAATAAGGAAAAGAAAAAGGAGATCAAAACGTCATGAAAGCTATTTTAATGAGAGCCCCCAAGGATTTAAAATTTGAAGAGGTTGCTAATCCCTCACCGGCAGATGATGAGGTATTGATCCAGATTATGGCTGTAGGTGTTTGCGGTTCCGATATTCCCCGTATGCTGACCTACGGTGCACATATTTCCCCCATTATTCCGGGACATGAGTTTGCCGGAAAGATCGTAGAGGTAGGTAAAAATGTAAAAGGCTGGAAGGTTGGCGATAAGGCCAGCGCAGCTCCCCTGCTTCCCTGCAACACCTGTGAATGGTGCAAGAAGGGTATTTATTCCCTCTGTGAAAATTACAAATACTATGGTTCCAGAAACGACGGTGCCTATGCACAGCTGCTGGCTGTTAAGGCTGAAAACCTCCTTCGTCTGGATGCAGATACCCCCTATGCCTGGGGCGCTACCATTGATCCCGCAGCCAACGCCGTTCATGCCTTCCTGAGAGGCAACGGAACCGGAGAGGATACCGTGATGGTATATGGCCTTGGCGCTATCGGCCTTTTCGCTGTACAGTATGCCAAATATCTGGGCTGCAAGACCATCATTGTTTCCGATATCGACGATGGCAAGCTGGAGGTAGCTAAGCAGTGCGGCGCTACCCACACCATCAATTCCAGAAATGAGGATCCGGTACAGAAAACACTGGAATACACAGACGGCCATGGCGTAGATTTCGTTATGGATATGTCCGGCGTACCCTCCGCTCAGCATCAGGCAATTCTTTCCGCAGGAAAGATGGGCAGAGTCGTATTCCTGGGTATTTCCCACAAGGGTCTGGAGCTTTCCGAGAAAGCTGTTGATCAGATCGAAAGATATCAGCTGAGCATTATCGGCAGCTGGAACTCCTTCTCCAATCCCTATCCGGGCTTTGAGTGGACAGAATCCGCAAAGCTGATGAACGAGAAGGGCTTCAATCCGGATCTTTTGATCTCCCACAGACTGCCTCTGTCAGAGCTGCCGGCAACCTTCGAGAAGATCGCCGACAGATCCATCGTTTACAACAAGATCATGTTCTATCCCAATGGCATGGACGAAGAGAAATAAGGCGTTGCAGCCTATTCCATATTTTTATGCTCCTTTAGAAGAATACGCAGTGGTTGCAAGGCCGCTGCGTATTTTTCAACTTGACAACCCCGATACCTTATGTGAAAATTTTGTATGTAAAGCAGAAAAATTTAAAAAAATTGGGTAAATATCTATGAAAGATAACTATGAAAAGGAACGGCTGCTGATCCGGGTGGCCAAATTATATTATGAAAATGACTACAGCCAGGAACAGATCGCCTCTGAGCTGCATCTTTCCCGTCCCTATGTATCCAAGCTGCTGAAGGCGGCCAAGGCCGGGGGCTATGTACAGATCCGGGTGATCGATTCCATGAATTCTCAGACACCCATGGAGGCGGAATTCTGTCAGCGTTTTCATCTGGATAAGGCGATCATTGTGCCCCAGAGAGATACGGACAGTCCCTTGCGGCAGATCGGTGAGGCGGCGGCCCGCTTCTTAAACGAGATCCTGGAGGAGCATGATGTGATCGCCAGTTCCTGGGGTGACACCATGTACCAGCTGTCGCTGTCCCTGAAAAGCCGCAGTGATCTGGGGGATCTTACCTACGTCCAGCTGTGCGGAGGATTCAATAACGTAAACTCCTCCAGCTATGCGGCAAAGATCGCCAACAATTTTTCCGCAGCCTACAGCTGTCCCTCTTATCTGATGCAGCTGCCTGCTCTGGTGGAAAATCCCCAGTTGAAGCAGCTTCTGGAGCAGGATCCCCACCTTTCCCAGGTGATGGAGCTGGGGAAAAAAGCGACAGTGGCCCTGTTTACCATAGGTGCCTTCGGGGAACGAAGCGCCCTGGTGCGGGAGGGCTTTCTCTCAGAGACGCTGATGCGGGACTTGCAGCAGCAGGGAGCCGTGGGAGATATCTGTACCCATGTTATTAACGGAGCCGGGGAGATCTGTAATCCCGGGCTGGAGGAGCGTACCATGGCCATTTCCCTGGACAATATCCGGGACATGCGCTACAGGATCGGCGTGGCCCAGGGCATCAGCAAGGTGGAAGCCATCAAGGGGGCTTTGCAAAGCGGCATTATGAACGTATTTATTACCAATGAATTTACAGCGGAGCGTGTTTTAAAATAATAGCTGCATAGGAGGGTTTTTTATGGGAACATCGTGGACAGAGGAATATTACACCCTGCAGGATGGCACAAAGGT
>CAZUBP010000018.1:0-6795 GCA_964618605.1 uncultured Lachnospiraceae bacterium
CTTAATGTCCTTGCGATCCAGGAAGAGGCAGTGGAGAAAGCGCATCCAATGGGACAACAGGGGGATCTTTTCCAGCTCCTTTTTGGCGATGTAGGAGGTAAGGCCGGGGCAGCGGGCGTAGGTGATGACCACGTCGAAAAAGCTGCGGTGGTTGCCGATATACAAAACCGCCTCATCTTTGGGAACATTTTCCTCGCCGATGACTGTTACCTTACAGCCGGACAGAAAGGCGATGATCCATAAGGCACCCTGTACGATCCGAAGGGAAGAGATATCCCTGGCCCGGGGGTTTACCTTGCCGATGAGCCATTCTATGAGAAATACAGGAATCGATAAGATAAGAAAAACCACCAGAAAGATGGCTACAAGAAGAATACGAATCATGATACCACACTCCTTTGTTGATCTTTCTATTATACTGGAGGATATGGTTAGTTGCAAGAACAGGGGGCAAAAAGGCATATTTTTTCCCCGGTCACATAGAATGGAAAGAAAAGTGCCGGAAAGATGGCCGGGGAGGATCTATGAAAAAAAGACTATGGCAAACCGCACTGCTGATGCTGCTGGTACTGTCCGTGAGCGGCTGTTCCTTCAGGGTATTCAGGGAACAGGAGGGGAGAGACCTGGACTTCACCGTGACCGCCAGAAGCGAATTGCCGGAGGAGGTGGAGGCTGTGCTGGATGAACAGCTGGGTACCTCCTTTCAGACAGCCTGTCAATACGGGGACAGCCTGTACCTGATCTGCGGTTATCCGCCCCAGGCGGCGGGAGGCTACAGTATCCGAGTAAATAAGCTGACAGCTACGGAGGACGCCATCTATTTTCAGGCGGAGCTGGTAGGTGCCGAGGCGTCAGCCACGGAGGAAACAACGGAGGAGGGACAATCGGCACCCTGGATCGTGGTGAAAACGGAATATCTGGATCTGCCGGTGATCTTTGAACCCTAAGGCGGGTAAAACTGTAGGAAAGGAAGAAAATATGGAGCTGGAAAAGCGGGAATATGAGATCCTACGCCAGAAAAGCAATGCAGAAAGTCAGATTACCCTGGATGAGGAATTTAATGTGCCGGACACCCGGCCGGATGTGGGCCGAATGATCCAGAAAAAGGGCAGCGTGCAGATCCGGAGAGTTACCGTGGGGGATGACCGGGTGACCATCAGCGGAGAATTGCAGTTTTGCCTGCTGTATGTGGCGGATGACGAGCATCGGGGAATTGCCAGTCTGGAAGGACAGCTTCCCCTGGAAGAAACGCTGCATCTGGAGGGGGTGCGGGACGGTGACAAGATACGACTGAACTGGGACGTAGAGGATCTGGCGATCCGCATGATCCATCCCCGGAAGCTGAATATCCAGGCCATGATCTCCTTTGTGGCGGATGTGCAGGAGACGAAAACTCTGCTGCTGCCTTTGCAGGGGCAGGAGGAGGGGACCATGTCCTATCGCCGGGAGGAAAAGCAGATCTTAGGCATCTGTGTGCACAGAAAGGACGCTTTGCGGCTGCGGGAGGAGCTGCCTCTGTCCTCCCATCGACAGGAGGTGGAGCAGATCCTGTGGCAGGATGTGCAGATACGGGGATTGAAGCTGCGCTGCGGCTCGGGAGAGATCCTGTACAAGGGAGAAATGTTTGTCTTTCTGCTGTATGCAGGGGAGGAACCCTCGGGGCCCCCGGAATGGCTGGAGGAGGTGATCCCTGTCAGCGGTTCCCTGGAATGTGAGAAATGTGAGCCGGATATGCTGCCCAACATTAGGGTGCGCATGGCCCAGGGGCAGATCACGGTGAAGCCGGATGCCAACGGGGAGGAACGGCTGCTGACGGTGGAGGCGGTGCTGGATATGGATCTTCGGCTGGAACGGGAGGAGAAATTTTCTCTGTTGATGGATGCCTACGACCCCACAAAGGACTGCACGGCCATCTGTCAGGAGGAGGAGATCCGCTGCCTCCTGGTGAAAAATGAGGCAAAATGCAGGCTCAGCGACCGCCAGAGCACCGGGGAGGCTCAGGGAAAGATCCTGCAGGTCTGCCACAGCGACGGCACTGTGCGGGTGGATGAGTGCCGCAGTGTGGACGGAGGACTGGAAGCGGAAGGGGTTCTCCAGGTAAGGATCCTCTACATTGTCAGCGACGACGATATGCCCTTTTATGCCATGGAAGCGGTACTGCCCTTTACCCAGCTCATTGAGGTGCCGGGAATGCATCCGGAGGTGTGCTACGAGCTCCAGGCGGATCTGGAACAGCTGTCCACCTCTATGGCGGACAGTCATGAGATAGAGATAAAGGCTGTGCTGAATCTCACTGCTCTGGTGCTGGAAAAGGAAAAGCTGCCTCTTTTGCAGGAAATTCGGGAAAAACCTCTGGATCCCGCCCGGGTACGGGATCTGCCGGGGATAGTGTGCTGCCGTATGCAGCCGGAGGATACCCTGTGGGAAATGGCCAAAACCTATTACACCACGGTGGAGGATATCTGCAAGCTGAATCACCTGGAAAAAGAGCCGGCTCCGGGACAGACAATATTACTAATGAAAAAGGTTGAAAGCTAAAAAGTATAATTTCTTCTTTACTTCTTTGTATTTTTTATGGTACAGTATTTCGTGTACTGTATACAAAATGCGCAGTTGAACAAAAGAAAGAGAATGATTTTATGAAATTACGAGCAATGGCCAAGATCAATCTTGGACTGGATGTGGTTCGCAGAAGAGAGGACGGTTATCATGAGGTCCGGATGATCATGCAGACCATCCAGATGTACGATACCCTGGAATTGACGGTTCAGGAAGAGCCGGGAATCACTGTGGAAACCAATCTGAAATATCTGCCGGTGAATGAGGATAATCTGGTATACAAGGCAGCCAGACTGTTGATGGAGGAGTTCTCCGTTACCAAGGGCCTTCATATTCACCTGGAAAAGCATATTCCGGTGGCAGCCGGTATGGCGGGAGGCAGCTCTGATGCCGCCGCTGTTATGGTAGGGGTCAACAGGCTCTTTGGCCTGGGACTTTCCCGGAAAGCCCTGATGGAAAGAGGGGTAAAGATCGGTGCGGATGTACCCTACTGTATCCTGCGGGGTACGGCATTGGCTGAGGGCATCGGAGAGAAGCTGACTCCACTGGCGGCGGCGCCGGACTGCTTCGTGCTGATCGCAAAGCCCCCCATCAGTGTATCTACAAAGTTTGTATATGAGAATCTCCATCTGGAGACCCTGGAAAGCCATCCGGATATTGACGGCCTTCGCCGTGCCATTGAGGCCGGTAATCTGGAGGAAATGGTAGGGCTTATGGGAAATGTACTGGAAACAGTGACGATCCCCGCCTATCCCCAGATCGGTAAGATCCGCAGCCTTATGGTGGAACAGGGGGCTATGGGCGCCATGATGAGCGGCAGCGGCCCTACAGTGTTCGGTATTTTCCGGGATAAGGAAACAGCCCAGAAGGCCAAAAAGGCGCTGCAGAAGAGTCATCTGGCCCAGACCGTATATCTGACCAGATTATTTCAGAGGGGAGGAACAAAGGATGAATGAGTTTCATGTAGATATGAACGCCTACCTGCCCCTGCGGGACGTGGTGTTTAATACGCTTCGCCAGGCGATCCTTACAGGAGAGCTGCAGCCGGGGGAGCGCCTTATGGAGATATCCCTGGCCAATCGGCTGGGCGTCAGCCGGACACCGGTGCGGGAGGCTATTCACAAGCTGGAGCAGGAGGGACTGGTCATCATGATGCCCAGAAGAGGGGCTCAGGTTGCCCAGATCACCCAGAAGGATCTGGTGGAGGTATTGGAAGTTCGTCTGGGGCTGGAGGAAATGGCCGTAAGCTTTGCCTGTGACAGAATGACCGGTGAGCAGTTTACCGCTATCTGTCAGGCAGCGGAGGAATTTACCCGGGCTATCGACGGCAACGATCTGACGCTGCTGGCCCAGGCAGATGAAAATTTCCATTCCCTCATCTGTACAGCCGCAGGCAACGATTGCCTGTGCAACATCACCAACAATCTTCGGGAGCAGATGTATCGCTACCGTATTGAACATCTGAAAAATCCTGAGGTGAGAAGAGATCTGGATGCAGAGCACAAGTCCATCTGTCATGCCCTGGAGGCAAAGGATGCACAGATCGCCTGCAAAGTTTTGCGCAGCCATATTCAGAGCCAGCGTCAGGCTATTATCCAGATGCTGCAGGGAAAGAATTAATTGCCTTTTTTTGGGCATAGTAAGAGAGATATCTTTAACGGGTATCTCTTTTTTTATGCCGAAGAGGGCAGCAGGAGAGGGTTAGCTGCCCCTGGGAGAAAGGAGGCAGCTATGGCCACACCTATTGTAAAGGAACTGGAAGAAAATAAGAGACAGCTGGAGTCCATGCTGCAGGACTGTATGGATATACTTCAGCAGGAGATGACCCTGGGAAAGGAGAAAATACTGCTGGTTTACGGGGAAACCACAGCCTCCAATCTGCTGCTGGATCAGTCCGTGGTAGGGGAAGTCTTAAAACGTCTGGGGCAGGCAAAGCCCGGGGAGCAAAAGAGCCTTTTACAGGATAATAGTCTGGGGTTGCCCAAGAGTAAGGAATTTACCTCTCTGGAGGAAGCGGTGGCTGCCATGCTTACCGGGGATGTGCTCCTGCTGGTGGATGGCTGGGACCGGGGACTGACTATAGCGGACAAGGGATATCCCGGGAAAGCGGTGGGAAACTGCGAGTCGGAAAAGGTGCTTCGGGGTTCCTCCGAGGGCTTTTGCGATTCCGTGAAAACCAATGAAGCGCTGGTGCGAAAAAGAATACGCAGTACCGGGCTGAAAATTCTGGAGAAAAAGGTGGGGCTTCGTTCGGAAACCACTGTGGCTATCCTGTACATGGCAGAGCTGGCCCAGCCGGAGTTTCTGGAACAGCTGACAGCCGGACTGGAGCACTACAGTATGGACGGTGTCTTTGACGGAGGTACCCTGGAACAGCTGATGGAGAAGGACTGGGCGTCCCCCTTCCCTCAGTTTCAGTCTACCCAGCGGCCGGATCGGGCCGCTATGGAGCTGCTGGAGGGGCGGGTGGTGCTTCTCTGCGACAATTCCCCTACAGCCCTTTTGCTGCCGGCTGTCTTTGACGATTTCTTCCGGGTCAGTGAGGATAAATATAATCATTTCGAGCTGGTAACCTTTCAGCGGATTATCCGTTACGGCGCTATGGCAGCGGCAATCTATATTTCGGCTTTTTATCTGGCGGTGATCAACTTTCATACCCAGCTTGTGCCCACCGCTCTTTTACTGTCTCTGGCGGAGGCCAGACAGGGTGTGCCCTTTCCCCCACTGATCGAGGTGCTGCTTATGGAGCTGTCCTTTGAAATGATCCGGGAGGCGGGAGTGCGCATGCCCGGCCCCTTAAGCGGCACCATCGGCATTGTAGGGGGCCTTATTATCGGAGATGCCGCAGTGTCTGCCAATCTGGTAAGTCCCATGTCGGTGATCGTGGTGGCCTTCAGCGCCCTTTGCACCTTTGCCGTGCCGGATGAAGAGTTCGGCGGGGGACTGCGCATAGTGAAGCTGCTGATGATCTTCCTGGGAGGCTTTCTGGGTCTGGGAGGTATTGTGGGCGGCAGCTTCTGGCTATTGCTGCATCTTGGCGGTCTGGAAAGCTTTGGCATACCCTATATGCAGATCCGTCACAGGAAGGATCGCCAGCAGGAAAATCGTATTCTGCGGCAGCCTGCCCATCGCCTGCGGTATCGCCCTTATTATGTGCCGGAGGAGCAGGCTGTACGTCTGAAGGAAAATACGAGGGAGGGAAATAACCATGAATAGGAGAAAAGAGCTGCAGCCCTGGCGGTACTTTGGCATCAGTCTGGCTTTTTTCTGGCTGATACTGCCTAAGCTGTCAGTGTTTACCGGAAGCAACGGTGCGCTGGGGATCCTGGGCGCCACCCTTGTGCAGTGCCTTTGCCACAGGGCAGGACTGGCCCTGCGGGGAAAACTTCCCTCTGTAAACACTGGCGTGTGGAAAAATCTCAAAAGCATATTGCTGTCGCTGTGGTGCATGGCAGTGCTGGTGGGGGTCACCTTCCTGGCGGCCTGTCTGGTGCGAGACTGCTTCTGGCCGGGGATGTCTCTAGGGATGGCCTGGGGGCTGTGCCTTCTTATCCTGCTCCCTGCTCTGGGAAAACCGAAACGGGTGTGGCAGAGAGTAGCGGCAGCATCCTTTTTCATGGTGAGTTTTTTTCTCATAATATTACCGGCTATGGCGGCCAGGCAGATCCGTCCGGCGTATGCAGTCTGGCTCTTACAACCGGAACCAAAAAAGGTGTTGATGGCAGGAGTACTGTATTTTCTCCTTTCCTGGTATCTGCTGCTGTTGCCGGAAACAGGGAAAAAGGCCATGTGGCCGGACAGCAGAGAGGGACTGTATCTGCTGAATGCCCTGTTTCTGGGAGGCGGCTGTATACTCATGGGACTGGTCTATGGACAGGCGGGGAGTGATTACCGGCGGTGGCCCATACTGACTCTGCTCCAGGGGGTGAGTGTGCCGGGAGAATTTCTGGAGCGAGTGGATACCTTCTGGGCAGCAGCCTGTGTGTTCGCCTTGTTTCTGGCCTGCGGTCTCCTTTTGGAACGGGTGGGGGGAGGCTTACATGGACTGGGAGTGCCGGAGATATCCCCTAAGATCCTGAGATACAAGGATGGTATCGGGGTGGTGCTGCTTTTCGGTGTCCTTCTTCTGTATGGGTATCAGGGGGTGGAGGCCCAGAATCGACTGTATATCAGTACACTGGCTGTTGACTGGCAGGAGGATACCTACGTTTTCTGGTTCCCCACACAGACAGGGGA
>CAZUBP010000018.1:6895-13072 GCA_964618605.1 uncultured Lachnospiraceae bacterium
CAGTATCTCACCGGCCTGTATGAGAATCATTTTGGCCCGGAAAAGGCCTGTTTAACCCTGGGCGAGCTGATGACAGACTGGGAGAACGGCCTGCGTGGTACCGCTGTTCCCCGGGTCAGTGCCGGGGCCACACCGGTGGTGACCTTAGACGCCCTATAGGGTTGCAAAATGAGAACAAAAAGTATACAATGCGGGTAGGAATTACTATAACAAAGGAAAGCGAGTCCAGAAAAATGACAGAGGAAGTACTTGTACGTGTAACCGGAATACAGAGACCTCCCCAGCAGGAGGAAGCGGAAGAACCCATATCCGTGATGACGACAGGTCATTTTTTCATCAGGGATGGGGTGCGTTACGTTTGTTATGAGGAAATATTTGAGGAAGCCGGTGTGAGCACCACGAACACGGTGAAGATCCTGCCGGATATGCTGGAAGTGAAGAAGGAAGGGGCCGTCAGTGTGGAAATGCTCTTTCAGGAGCATCACAAGACCGCTACGCTGTACGGTACGCCCTTTGGGGATATCGAGATGGGTATCGCCACTACACGGTACCGTATGCAGGAAAGCCAGGACAAGCTGGACGTATCGGTAGCCTATGCCCTGGAGTTGAACGGGGAGCATGCAGCAGACTGTGAACTGCGTATTGAGGTCATTGCCAAGGGAAGCCATATTACGCTGTAAAAGTGCCAGTGAATTGTTAAATTTTTGCATACAAAATATAAAAAATGTTGAAATTGTTTGACAGTATATTTTTCCTCCACGTATAATATATCGTATAATTACGACAATATACAGGAGGGGTAGGATGAAATACCAGGAAGAATTGACTAGCTATGCAACCAAAATGGCACCTGTCTGTAGAGAAAATGACAGCATATCCGATGAACTCTTTAAGCAATATGGTGTATTCCGCGGCCTTCGTGATCTGGAAGGCAAGGGCGTTGTCACCGGCCTGACCAATATTTCCAAGATCATCTCCGTAAAGGAGGTGGAGGGCAAAAGGATCCCCTGTGACGGCGAGCTGTGGTACAGGGGCTACCAGATCAACGACCTGATCCATGCCTACGGCAGGAATCGGTTCGGCTATGAGCGAACAGCCTTTCTGCTGCTTTTCGGCCGCCTTCCTGAAGAGGCGGAATTTGAAGAGTTTAAGGAAGTTCTGGCTCATTGTAGAAATCTGCCCCCCAGCTTTACCCGGGATGTGATCATGAAAGCGTCCTCCCCGGATATTATGAATTCCATGACCAAGAGTATTCTGACCCTGGCCTCCTATGATGCTGCGGCCCTGGATACCTCCGTGGAAAATGTGCTGCAGCAGTGCATTCGCCTTATCGCTGTATTTCCCATGCTGGCGATATACGCCTACCATGCCTACAATCATTATACCTGCGGAGAGAGTATGTATATTCACCATCCGGATCCCCAGCTTTCCACGGCAGAGAATCTGCTGCTGATGCTTCGTCCGGACAAGTCCTTTTCCCCGCTGGAGGCACAGGTTATGGATGTGGCCCTGATGCTCCATATGGAGCATGGCGGTGGTAACAATTCCACCTTTACCACCAGAGTGGTTACCTCCTCCGGTTCGGACACCTATTCCGCTATCGGCGCAGCTATGTCCTCTCTGAAGGGCCCCAGACACGGCGGTGCCAACCTGAAGGTAATGGAAATGATCCGAAACATAAAGGAAAATGTGTCGGATATCGGGGATGACGAGGAGGTTCGCCGGTACCTGTCCAGAATGCTGGACAAGGAGGTCTTTGACCATCAGGGTCTGATCTATGGTATGGGCCATGCGGTATATTCCCTGTCGGATCCCCGTGAACGGATCTTTAAGGGCTTTGTGGAGCAGCTGGCAGAGGCAAAGGGACAAGCCAGAGATATGCATCTGTACAACACCATAGAGACCGTGGCGCCTCAGCTGATTGCGGAGAAGCGCAAGATCTTCAAGGGCGTTAGCCCTAATGTAGATTTTTACAGTGGCTTTGTCTATGACATGTTAGGGATTCCCCGGGAACTCTATACGCCCCTGTTTGCCATAGCCAGGATCACCGGTTGGAGTGCCCACAGAATAGAAGAACTCATCGGCATGGGCAAAATCATTCGCCCGGCCTATCTCAGTGTAATGAAGGAGAGTCAGCAAAAAATACAATGAAATTTTGTCAGCGAATTCGAGACAAAAGAAAAGAAGTGCCCCTATACCGGATCTATCTGCTGTTCCTGGTGATGGCACTGTTCCTGGGCTTTTTTCGCTCCCTGGGAAATGTGGATGAGCTGTGGAACTTCACTTTCGGAAACAATATTGCCCGGGGGCTGGTGCCCTATCGGGATTTTAATCTGCTCCAGACCCCGCTGTTTGCCATGTTCGACGGCCTGTTTCTTCGGATCCTTGGCCGGGAACTGTTGGTGACAAGAGGTCTTGGGGCGCTGCTTTTTGCGGGGATCTGCCTCCTTTTGTATCTTTTTTCCGGGAGTATGGGGGCCGAAGGGGCGCTGCGTGGGGTGCTGCCCATGGCCTTCCTTTTGTGCTTCATGGACAACGTATTTTTTGAGTACAGCTGTACGATCTTATTTGTACAGCTGCTTTGTATGTATGGAGATTGCCGGAATTTCCGGGAGGACAGACAGGAAAGGTATTTTACCCCGGGGGTACAGCTGGGTTACGGCGTTATGGCGGGAATCGGCATTATGTGCAAGCAGACCTTTGGCGGTTTCGTAGCTCTGGCTGCCTGGATCTCCCTGGTGCTGGTGTGCCGATATCGTCATAGAGAAAAAAAGGAAACCCTGCGGCTGCTGTTTTTCCGCCTGCTGGGTTCCTCTGTTCCCTGCTTTTTCGTTCTGTTTTACCTGCTGGGTACCGGCAGCTGGGATGATTTCCTGGAAATGAGTGTCCAGGGGATCTCCACCTTTTCCAGCCATTTAAGCCTCTGGTCCTTTATGACGGAAAAAAGGGAATATTTTGTCAACGGCGTGATCTTTCTGGTGATTATTGCTCTGAGTCTTTTCTATACCTGGCACTATCGCCGAAAGGAAGAAGGGCATCTTGGGGTGGTGGTGTTGCTTTACAGCGTGCTGGGGTGCATCAATCTGTATCCCCTGTGCAATTCCTATCACATCCAGACCTGTCTCTTTCCCTTTGCGGTGCTGACGGTGCCTTATCTTGCTTTACTTCAAAAAAAGATCCGGCTGACAGGGCCGGTGGTGGCAGCAGCCCTGGTGGCCTGTGCTTTGTATATATGCCTTTGGATTCCCCGGGAAACCCTGAATTCCTGCCGGCTTTTGCTGGATGTTCCCCATTTCTACGGTATTTTTATGGAAAAGGATGAAGTAGAGGAGTACTATGCTGTGCTTCAGGAGGTGTACGATCGACGGGATAACGGCTTTGAGGTGTATATTCTGGCCAATGAGGCGCCCCAGTATCTGATCCCGGCGGATATCTATCACAAATATATGGATATGTTTCTGGTAGGCAATCTGGGTACAAAGACGCCGAAGGACTGTCTGGAGGACAGCCTTCAGACCTCTTTGCAGAGTATATATCTTCTTCCCCACAGCTTTTCGGGGCAGTATCAGTATCCCCGCAGCGCTGTGGAAAGCTTCAGGGAGGAAGAGCTGGACAGTGCCGGCAATGTAGGCACCTTTGACTGCTACGTTCCCAAGGTATAGGAATCACACAAAGGGCTTCAGCTCCACCAGAAAATCTTCTTCCAGATGGATCAGCTTTTTGGTAAGATCCTGGCTTTCCTGAGAAGCCTTGGGGTAGTCGTTGAGATAGCGGCTTAAGGATTTGATGCCCATGGCACAGCCGTCCATCATCATACCCGCCACGGAACCATTGTCATCGTGAAGCGTCAATTTCATTTCGGTCCCCATCCAGGCCATCATACGGGTCATGGGATGGGGATCTTTACTTTTGTCTCCGGCGGCGTTCAGCATATCGTGGCAGGTGGCGCCGATATCCAGGTGCTTTTGATTGTATTTGTGCAGCAGATCCCCCAGGGCTTTGTCCTCCACATGGGGCAGTACCTGTTCCATGGCATTTGAGGCCATTTTGCATCCGGCATTGCATTCCCGCAAAAGATATGTGGTATCAGAAATCATGATGTGTACCTCCTTTTTTCTGTCAGTATGTGCTGAAAAAAGGAATGTATACCCGGGGATTCTTGACAGAAAATGGGGAAATACGTATAATTTCTAGATGGTGTTTTTGAAAAATTATTTCGAGAAAGACAGGTTTTGTGAATATGAATAAACCGGGTATTATAACGGACAGCCACAGCGGCATTACACAGGCACTGGCAAAGAAACTGGGTATACGGGTTCTGGCCATGCCCTTTTATTTTGGAGATACATGTTATTACGAGGATGTGACTCTGGACAGGACGGATTTCTTTAATCGGCTGCGAAAGGGTGCGGAGGTGTCCACCTCTCAGCCCTCCCCCTCAGAGGTTATGGACGTCTGGCGAGAGGCTTTGAAAACCTACGATACCATCCTGTATATTCCCATCAGCAGCGGCCTCAGCAGCTCCTGCGATACAGCTTCCATGCTGGCCAGAGAGGATGAATTTGAGGGACGGGTCTATGTGGTGGACAACGGACGGGTGTCTACGCCCATGCATCAGTCTGTGCAGGATGCCATTGATCTGGTGGAGGCGGGCTACAGCGCTCAGGAATGCAAGGAGATCCTGGAGAGAGACCGGGCAAAAATGAATATCTATGTGGCGGTGTCGGATCTTACCTATCTCCGTCGGGGCGGCCGTATTTCCGCAGGAACAGCCACCATCGGTTCCCTGCTGCATATCAAGCCCATTCTTTCCTTTGATGTGGGTAAGCTTAGCTCCTATAAGAATTGCCGGGGCATGAAAAAAGCCCGTCAGGCGATGATCGAGGCCATGAAGCAGGATCTGGAGACGAAATTTAAAGAGGATTACGATGCAGGAGAGGTAAGGATCCTGGCTGCCTCCAGCGCCGACGAAGAGACCACAGCCTCCTGGCTGGAAGAGATCCGGAAAGCCTTTCCGGACACAGAGGTGGTATGCGATGACCTGTCTCTGGGCGTATCCTGTCATATAGGGCCGGACGGCCTGGGTATCGGCTGCTCCTGCAGACCAAAAGAACTTCATAGATAGTGTTTCATCATAGAAAAGAGGAAGAAAATGCATAGAAAGCTGAGAAATTCCTGCCTCCTGATATTGACGGCAATGATCTGGGGTGTGGCCTTTGTGGCCCAGACCACCGGTGGAGACGCCGTGGGGGCTTTTTCTTTTAACTGTATTCGTTCCCTTATCGGCGGTCTGGTGCTGATCCCTGTTATCCATATGCTGGACAAAAAGGAAGATCGAAAGCCGAAAACAAAGGCGGAAAAGAGAACGCTGCTCACCGGCGGTATCGCCTGCGGCTGTGTCATGTTTATTGCCACGTCCTTTCAGCAGCTGGGTATCAACGGGGGAACAGAGGCCGGTAAGGCCGGTTTCCTGACAGCCTGCTATATCCTGCTGGTGCCGATCCTGGGTATCGTATTAAAGAAAAAATGCGGCTGGAATATCTGGGTAGGGGTAGTGATGACTCTGGTGGGTCTGTATCTTCTCTGTATGAAGAATTCCCTGACTCTGAGACAATCTGATCTTTTGGTGATCATCTGTTCCCTGTGTTTTGCCGTACATATATTGCTGGTGGATCATTTCTCCCCCCTGACGGATGGGGTGCGCCTGTCCAGTATCCAGTTTTTGGTGGCAGGATGCATAGGTCTGATCCCTACCTTTTTCCTGGAAATGCATCATTCCCTGGCCGGCTTTCTTGCCTGGCTTCCGGCGCTGCAGACCTGGGATGCCTGGTTGCCCATCCTCTATGCCGGCGTTATGTCCTGCGGCGTAGCCTATACGCTGCAGATCATAGGGCAGAACGGACTGAATCCTACCGTAGCCTCACTTCTTATGAGCCTGGAATCCGTATTTTCGGTTCTGGCCGGTTGGATCATACTGGGACAGAAGCTCTCCGCCAGAGAGATCCTGGGTTGCTGCATCATCTTTGCCGCCATCATATTGGCCCAGATCCCTGTGGGAGAGAAAGCAGCCAATTAGACTAGTACAATATATTCACACAACGTAAAAAACCCCCGGCCCCCGGTTGGTGTATATACTTTTCGAGCGACTTTGCCGAGCACGACCTTGAGACTACAGGC
>CAZUBP010000019.1:0-13025 GCA_964618605.1 uncultured Lachnospiraceae bacterium
GAGACGTACCCTGTATGATATGTATGAACTGGGGATCCGCTACGATCGCCCTTATCGAAAATGTGCGAGAATCGTGGGTGACACCATGGGTAAATACCATCCCCACGGAGATTCCTCTATTTATGATGCCCTGGTGGTGCTGGCCCAGGATTTTAAAAAGGGTATGCCTCTGGTGGATGGCCACGGCAACTTTGGTTCCATTGAGGGAGACAGCGCCGCTGCCATGCGTTATACCGAGGCCCGTCTCCAGAAGCTGACCCAGGAGGTATACCTGGAGGATCTGGACAAGCAGATCGTGGATTTCGTCCCCAACTTCGATGAGACGGAAAAGGAACCGGAGGTATTGCCGGTGCGTATTCCCAATTTCCTGGTGAATGGTGCCGACGGTATTGCCGTAGGTATGGCTACCAGTGTTCCCCCTCACAATCTGGGAGAGGTGATCGACGCCGTGGAAGCCTATATGGACAACCACGACATCACCACAGCGGAATTGATGAACTATGTTAAGGGCCCGGATTTCCCCACAGGCGGCATTGTAATCAATAAGGATGACCTGCTTTCCATCTACGAAACAGGTATGGGAAAGATCCATCTTCGGGGAAAGGTAGAGATCGAAAAGGGAAAGAACGGTAAGCAGAATATCGTGATCTCTGAGATTCCCTACACTATGATCGGTGCTAATATCGGTAAATTCCTGAATGATGTGGCTTCTCTGGTGGAGTCCAGAAAGGCAACGGAGATCACCGATATCTCCAACCAGTCCTCCAAAGAGGGCATCCGTATCGTGCTGGAGCTGAAAAAGGGTGCCGATGCCGAGAACCTTATCAATATGCTGTATAAAAAGACCCACCTGGAGGATACCTTCGGCGTCAATATGCTGGCGGTGGCCGACGGCCGTCCGGAGACTTTGGGACTGAAAAAGGTTATTGAATATCATGTGGATTTCCGCTTTGAGCTGGCTACCAGAAAGTACACCACGCTGCTGGCCAAGGAGAAGGAAAAACGGGAGATCCAGGAGGGTCTGATCAAGGCCTGTGATGTTATCGATCTGATCATTGAGATCTTAAGAGGCTGCCGTAACCAGAAACAGGCAAAGGCCTGCCTGATCAACGGCGATACGGAAGGGATCAAGTTTAAATCCAAAGCCAGTGAGCGAAAGGCCAAAGCTCTTTGCTTTACAGAGCGTCAGGCAACAGCTATTCTGGAGATGCGTCTCTACAAGCTTATCGGTTTGGAGATCGATGCCCTTCTGGATGAACATAAAAAGACCGTAGCCAACATTGAGAAATACGAGGATATCCTGGACAATTACGATTCCATGGCCCGGGTGATCCGGGAGGATCTGGAGAGCATCCGAAAGGAATTTGCTGTTCCCAGAAAGACAAAGATCGAAAATGCCAAGGCCGTTGTTTTCGAAGAGAAGAAGATCGAGGAAACAGAAGTCTGCGTGCTGATGGATCGTTTCGGCTATGTGCGTACCATGGATCAGGCGGTTTACGAGAGAAATCAGGAGGCCGCTGCAGCGGAAAGCCGCTTTGTGATCCGCTGTAAAAATACGGATAAGCTGTGTCTCTTTACGGATAAGGGCAATATGTATCAGGCCAGAGTGCTGGATCTGCCCTACGGAAAATTCAGAGATAAAGCGATTCCCATTGATAATTTCAGTAATTATTCCAGTGCCCAGGAGCGGATCCTCTATATTGACGCTTTGGAAAATATCCGGCAGCAGAAGCTGGTATTTGTCACCAAAACCAGTATGTGTAAGATCGTTAACGGCGAGGATTTTGCCATTAATAAGAAAACAAGTCTCTCCACCAAGCTGGGGCCGGAGGACAAGCTGGTACTGGTAGGAGATGTTTCCGCTATGGAGCATCTGGTACTTCAGACCCATCAGGGTTACTTCCTGCGTATGTTGCTTACGGAAATTCCGGAGAAGAAAAAGGCAGCCATCGGCGTGCGGGGCATTCGCCTTGTACCGGGAGATGAAGTGGACAGTGCCTACCTGCTGGCAAGCCGTATGGAGTATACGGTGGAGGTACAGGGCAAACAGCTGACCCTGAACCGTCTGAAGCTGGGCAAGAGAGACACCAAGGGAACAAAAGTCAGATTGTCTTAATACAAGGGAGATGAGCAGTATGAAAAAATGGACGGCAGTTCTTTGTACCCTATTGTTATTACTGACAGGCTGCGGCCTGAAGAGCAGCAGTGAAGCCTCTGCTGTGTCGGAGATCTACAGCTCTCAGGTATCCTCTGTTGTGGTATCGGAGGCGGAAAGCGAGGCAGAGGAAAGCTCTTTGCTGACGGCGGAAAGCCTTACCAGTGAGGATCTGGAAGAAAGCGCTGAGGAAAGTAAGGGGCTGATCGTTATTGATGCAGGCCATCAGGCCCATGGAAATTCCGAAAAGGAGCCGGTAGGCCCGGGAGCCTCAGAAACCAAGAAAAAGGTGTCCAGCGGTACCCGGGGAACCACCACAAAGGTGTATGAGTACGAGCTTAACCTGGAGGTGGCCTTACAGCTTCAGACAGAGCTTGAAGAGCGGGGCTACGAGGTCGTCATGGTCCGGGAAACCAATGATGTGGATATTTCAAATGCGGAGAGGGCTGCTGTGGCCAATGATCTTCAGGCAGATGTCTTTGTTCGTATTCATGCCAACGGTTCAGAGAGCAGTTCTAAAAATGGTGCCATGACTATTTGCCAGACCTCATCCAATCCCTACAACGGCGATATCTACGAGGAGTGCAAGTCCCTGTCCCAGAACATCGTGGATGCCCTCTGTGATGCTACCGGCGCTAAAAATAACGGGGTATGGGAGACAGATACCATGTCCGGTATCAACTGGAGCGAGGTTCCGGTAACCATCGTGGAAATGGGTTATATGACCAATCCCACGGAGGATAAAAATATGCAGGATGCGGATTATCAGGAAAAGATCGTGACAGGTATCGCTGACGGTATCGACGCTTTCCTGAAAAACTCCGGGGATTTATAGAAAAAACCTTGAAATATCCCTGCATGAGTGCTATAATGTGCGAGAATTAAATAAGATGAGACTAGATGAGAGTGAACTTCGGTTCACTCTCATTTATGTAATAGGGAGTCTCAGGTAATTCTGTTGCAGTTATGCTGCTGTTTTATGGAGGTAAATGGATTGAGTAAAAGAGAAGAATACGAACAGAAGGCGGAGGAATTGTTGATGCCCATTATGGAGGCCAACAATTACGAGCTGGTGGATGTGGAGTATGTGAAGGAAGCCGGAAGCTGGTACCTGAGAGCCTACATCGACAAAGAGGGCGGCTTTACCATCGGTGATTGTGAGCTGGTGAGCAGAGCCTTCAGTGATCTTCTTGACGAGCATGATTTTATCGAGGATGCCTATATTCTGGAAGTCAGCTCCCCCGGCCTTGGACGGCCTTTGAAAAAGGAAAAGGATTACGTCCGCAGTATGGGAAAGAAGCTGGAGATCCGCACCTATCGGGCTATCGACGGGGAAAAGGAATTTTACGGAATACTTACGGCATATGATGATAAAACGGTGACGATTCAGCAGGAAGACGAGACCACGAGAACTTTTGCCAAAAACGAAATTGCCTTAATCAGGCTGGCATTCGATTTTTAATACAGGAGGAAAAAAGAAAAAAATGAACACAGAACTTTTAGAGGCACTGTCTATACTGGAGAAAGAAAAAAGCATCAGTAAAGATACCATTCTGGATGCCATTGAGCAGTCCCTGATCCAGGCCTGCAAAAACCACTTTGGCAAGGCAGACAACGTTACGGTTACCATTAACCGTGAGACCGGTGATTTCCATGTTATTGCTGCTAAGACAGTAACAGAGGAAGTGGAGGACGCTGTAATGGAGATCAGCCTGGCAGATGCCAAGATGATCGATCCC
Source organism: uncultured Lachnospiraceae bacterium (assembly GCA_964618605.1). Lineage (GTDB taxonomy): Bacteria > Bacillota > Clostridia > Lachnospirales > Lachnospiraceae > UBA11957. The sequence goes on from CAZUBP010000019.1 coordinate 3,895, forward strand.
TCCTATGAGGTAGGGGATACCGTAAATATTGAGATCCAGTCCAAATCCTTCGGCCGTATCGCTACCCAGAATGCAAAGAATGTTATTCTGCAGAAGATCCGGGAGGAAGAGAGAAAGGTTCTTTACGATGAGTATTTCGGAAAAGAGCGTGAGGTGGTTACCGGTATCGTACAGCGTTACATGGGCCGCAGCGTCAGTGTAAATCTGGGCAAGGTAGACGCTATTCTGAATGAAAAAGAGATGATCCCGGGAGAATCCTTCAGCCCCACAGAGCGTATCAAGGTATACGTGCTGGAAGTAAGAGATACCTCCAAGGGACCCAAGGTCATGGTTTCCCGTACCCATCCGGAGCTTGTAAAGCGCCTGTTTGAGTCCGAGGTTACCGAGGTACACGACGGTACCGTAGAGATCCGTGCCATCGCCCGTGAGGCCGGTTCCCGTACCAAGATCGCCGTATATTCCACAGATCCCGATGTAGATGCTGTAGGCGCCTGTGTCGGTGTTAACGGTTCCCGTGTCAATGCCATCGTTACAGAGCTGGGCGGCGAGAAGATCGATATCATCAACTGGGATGAGAACCCGGCCCTGATGATCGAGAATGCCCTGAGCCCGGCCAAGATAATCACTGTACTGGCCGATCCCGATGACAAAACAGGCCGGGTTATTGTACCGGATTATCAGCTGTCACTGGCTATCGGTAAGGAAGGTCAGAACGCCCGTCTGGCAGCCCGCCTCACCGGCTACAAGATCGATATCAAGAGTGAATCTCAGGCTCGTGAATCCGGCGATTTTGAATATTACGGCCTGGATGACGAGGATGATGAGGATATGGATGAGGAGTACGATGACGTAGAGATCTCTGAGGACGATGAAGAAGTGGAAGTCCAGGAGAGCACAGAAGAGTAAGCCCTATGAAGAAAATGAAAACGCCGCTGCGTAAATGCACCGGCTGCGGAGAAATGAAAAATAAAAAAGAAATGCTTCGTGTACTGAAAACACCGGAGGATGAGATCGTACTGGATGCTACCGGTCGGAAAAACGGCCGTGGCGCCTATCTCTGTCACTCTGTGGACTGCCTCACAAAGGCGGTGAAAAGTAAAGGTCTGGAGCGTTCCTTAAAGGTTTCCGTTCCTCAGGAAGTATATGAAGAACTGAAAAAGGAGATGGAACATCTTGAACAATAAAGTTTTATCCTTCATCAGCATCTGTATGAAGGCAGGAAAGCTGGTCAGCGGAGAATTTTCCGTGGAGAAGGCGGTAAAAGCCGGACAGGCCTGTCTCGTACTGGTTGCAGCAGATGCCTCGGCCAACAGTAAAAAGCAGTACACCAATATGTGTACCTTTTACAAGGTGCCCCTGTACAGTATTTCTTCCAAGGAAGAGCTGGGACGTGCCCTGGGTAAAGAATACAGAGCATCCCTGGCAGTTCTGGATGACAATATGGCCAAGGCCCTGATGAAAAAGATGGAGGAAGCAGGAAAGCAGGAAAGGCTGGTGTAAATTTGCACAAACTTAAGGTATTTGAGTTGGCAAAGGAGCTGGGCGTGACCAACCGCCTGATTCTCAGTTACCTGAGGCTCAGGGGAATGGATGTGAAAAGTCACATGAGTGCCCTGGATACACAGCAGGAGAAAATGGTCCGTGAAGCTGTGGCGAGCGGATTCCACATAAAGAATGATACGGAGGCAAAATTACAGTTGCAGAAAGAAACAAATCAGGTAGAAAATAAAGAGAAAAAGGTGCAGGAGAGATCTGCCATCAGACCGAAAAAGAAAAATCTGATCCGTGTGGACAGACCTCAGAACGCAAAGACCCAGGAGGGCAAGAAGTTCCATATGAGCGCTAAGCCGGCAGCAAAGCCGGAGAACAAAGAAACCGAAGCTGCAGCAAAGGCTAAGGCAGCAGAGGCACAGGCAAAGCGTGAGGAAGTGAAAAAAGCTCCTGCAAAGGCAGCAGAGCCGAAAAAGGCGGAGGAGACCAAGACTGTAGAGAAAAAACCGGAGGTTAAGGCCGCAGAGGTAAAACCTGCAGAGCCCAAAACACAGCCGGAGAAAACAGTAGATAAGCCTGCTGAGAATCGTCAGCAGAACACCGGCCGTACCTACAACAACGGTGACAGAAGAACCTCATCCCCCAGAAATACCGGAGACAACAGAAACAACAGCTTCGGTGACAGGAGACAGGGCGGTCAGAGAAGCCAGGACGGCGACAGGAGACAGGGTGGCCAGAGATACCAGGATGGCGACAGAAGATCCTCCGGTCAGGGACAGAGAACCTCCTTCAACAGAAACGAAGGCGGCTTCAGAGGCCCCAGAAATAACCAGGACGGTGAGAGAAAATCTCAGGGATCCTATGGCCAGAGAAGCCAGAACGGCGACAGAAGACCCGGCGGTCAGAGAGGCTTTAACAAAGACGGTGATAACAACAACAGACGTCCTTCCTTCGACAGAAGAAACGACAACCGCAAGCCGGTAAGCGAGCCGGATCTGGGACTGGCAAAGAAACCGTCCCGTGAGGGTAAGAAGGAGAAGGATAAAGAGAGAGAGAAAGCAACCCAGCGTGAGAACAAGATGACCAACGACAGAAAGTCCGGTGGTAATCGTCCGAACCAGGGTCTGCGTCAGAAATCCCGTCTGCCCAAGGCACTGCAGAAGCCGGTACATCCCCAGCCGAAGAAGGAAGAGCCCAAGGAAGAGATCAAGGAGATCAAGATCCCGGAGAAGCTGACCATTCGTGAGCTGGCTGAGGCTATGAAGAAACAGCCCTCTGAGCTTGTTAAAAAGCTCTTTATGCAGGGTATGATGGTAACCGTAAACCAGGAGATCGACTATGACAAAGCCAGTGAGATCGCCCTGGAGTATGATATTATTGCAGAACCGGAGGAGAAGGTTGACGTTATCGCCGAGCTTCTGAAGGAAGAGGAAGAGGCAGAGGATACCATGACCTCCCGTCCCCCCGTTGTCTGCGTTATGGGTCACGTTGACCATGGTAAAACCTCCCTTCTGGATGCTATCCGCAACACAAGGGTAACTGACCGTGAGGCCGGTGGTATTACCCAGGCTATCGGTGCTTCCGTTGTGGAGATCAACGGCAGAAAGATCACCTTCCTGGATACACCGGGTCATGAGGCCTTTACCGCTATGCGTATGCGTGGTGCTACCTCCACAGATATTGCTGTACTGGTAGTTGCCGCCGATGATGGCGTTATGCCCCAGACACTGGAAGCTATCAGCCATGCAAAGGCTGCCGGTGTTGAGATCATCGTGGCTATCAACAAGATCGATAAGCAGGGGGCAAACCTTGACAGAGTAAAACAGGAGCTTTCCGAGCAGGGACTGATTCCTGAGGATTGGGGCGGCAGCACCATCTGCGTTCCCGTATCCGCCCGTACCCATGAGGGTATCGACGATCTGCTGGAGATGATCCTTCTGACAGCAGATGTTATGGAGTTAAAGGCCAATGCCAACAGACGTGCCCGTGGTCTTGTTATCGAGGCTAAGCTGGATAAGGGTAAAGGTCCCGTGGCCAGCATTCTGGTACAGAAGGGTACGCTGCATGTAGGTGATTTCATCGCCGCAGGTGCATGCTCCGGTAAGGTTCGTGCCATGATGGATGACAGAGGCCGTCGTGTTAAGACAGCAGGACCCTCCGTTCCGGTAGAGATCCTGGGTCTGAACGATGTACCCAATGCCGGTGAGGTACTGGTTGCCACAGAAAACGATAAGGAAGCCAAGAATTTCGCAGCTACCTTTATTTCCGAGAATAAAAACAAGCTTCTGGAAGAGACTAAATCCAGAATGTCTCTGGATGATCTGTTCAGCCAGATCCAGGAAGGCAATCTGAAGGAGCTGAACCTGATCGTCAAGGCTGACGTACAGGGATCTGTAGAGGCCGTTAAGCAGAGTCTCACCAAGCTTTCCAACGAAGAGGTAGTGGTTAAGGTGATCCATGCCGGTGTTGGTGTTATCAACGAATCCGATATCACCCTGGCCAGCGCATCCAACGCCATTATCATCGGCTTCAATGTAAAGGTAGATCCTACAGCCAAGGCTACCGCCGACAACGAGAAGATCGATGTTCGTCTGTATTCCGTTATCTACCAGGCGATCGAGGATGTAGAGGCTGCCATGAAGGGCATGCTGGATCCCATCTTCGAGGAGAAGGTGATCGGTCATGCGGAGATCCGCCAGATCTTCAAGGCCTCCGGTGTGGGCAACATCGCCGGAAGCTACGTTCTGGTCGGTTATTTCCAGAGAGGCTGCAAGGTTCGTATTTCCCGTGAGGGTACACAGATCTTCGAGGGTGATCTTTCCTCTCTGAAGAGATTTAAGGATGACGTGAAAGAAGTTAAGGCCGGTTTTGAGTGCGGTCTGACCTTTGACGGCTTCAGTGATATTCAGGAACTGGATATAGTAGAGGCATATATCATGGTAGAAGTACCGAGATAGTAAGCCTTCAGGCTGAGTGCTTCTGTTAGGAGCACTCAGTCTGCATTATCCGGATTTTGTTAAATAAAGACGTAAACAGGCATGTACATGCGGAAAGGACGCCATGAGAAAGAACAGCATTAAAAATACAAGAATCAACGGAGAGGTACAGCGGGAGCTGTCCGTGATCATCCGTCAGGAGATCAAGGATCCCCGTGTCCACATGATGACCAGCGTAACGCAGGTAGAGGTGGCGCCGGATCTGAAAACCTGCAAGGCATTTATCAGTGTCCTTGGCAATGAAGAAGAAAAGAAAAATACGATTTTGGGCCTGCGCAGTGCGGAAGGCTATATCCGCCGTATGCTGGCAAAAAATCTGAACCTGCGCAATACGCCGGAGGTTCTGTTTATTCTGGATGATTCCATTGAATACGGTGTGCATATGTCCCACCTGATTGATGAGGTACAAAAGGACAAAGCCCCGGAGGAAACAGAGGAGAATATCAATGGCGAAGATTGATGAATTGCTCCAGGGAGCCGTTACGATAGCTATTGCCGGTCATACCGGGCCGGATGGGGACTGTGTGGGCTCCTGTATGGGCTTATATCTGTATCTGAAAAAGAATTACCCCTGGCTGCAGGTGGATGTGTACCTGGAATCGGTAAAGGATGTGTTTCACTATATTGCTGATATCGATAAGGTACAGTTCAGTGCAGATCCTGAAAAGGTGTATGACTGCTTTGTACTGCTGGATACCAGCAGTGTGGATCGCATAGGCGTGGCAGAGGCCTATCTGCACAACGCTAAAAGGGTGGTGTGTATCGATCACCACATTACCAATCCGGGAATCGGTGATACCCATGTGATCCTGCCCAAGGCCAGCTCCGCCAGTGAGGTAGTGTTTACCCTGCTGGATCCGGAAAAGATAGATAAAGAGGTGGCCACAGCACTGTATACCGGCATTATTCATGACACCGGTGTGCTGCAGTATTCCAATACCGGAGCCATTACCCTGCAGGCAGTGGCTGTGCTTATAGGAAAAGGGATCCCCTTCTCGGAGATCATCGACCATTCCTTCTACGAAAAGACCCATGCCCAGAACCGGGCCATGGGAAAGGTGCTGGAGGGCAGCCGACTGTATCTGGAGGGAAAGGTTATCGTTGGTGTGCTGACAGCGGAGGATTTTCAGACCTATGGTGTGGAAAAGAAGGATATGGACGGCATTGTCAGCCAGCTGCGTCTGACGAAAGGCGTGCAGACTGCCGTATTTTTATATCCGGCAGGAGAACATGCCTACAAGGTAAGCCTTCGGGCCAACGGTCAGATGGATGTGAGCCGTGTGGCTTCTGCTTTTGGTGGCGGCGGTCATATCAAGGCTTCCGGATGTACCATGGAGGGCACGCCGGAGGAAATTACGGAAAAACTGCTTGGGGAGCTGCAGAAACAGCTGCCTTCCCGGGAAAGATGAGAGTAGAATGAACGGAATTTTAAATATATACAAAGAAAAAGGCTATACCTCCCATGATGTTGTGGCAAAGCTGCGGGGGATCCTGCATCAGAAAAAGATCGGTCATACCGGTACCCTGGATCCGGATGCGGTGGGAGTACTGCCGGTGTGTCTGGGTAAGGCTACCCGTGTGTGCGATATGCTTACGGAGGAGACCAAAACCTACGAGGCCGTGATGCTTCTGGGGGTGGATACCGATACCCAGGATACCAGCGGCACAGTGCTGCGAAGAAGTGAGGTAAAGGTAAGTGAGGAAGAGGTACGTCAGGCGGCCCTTTCCTTTATCGGCCCTTATCAGCAGATACCGCCCATGTATTCCGCTTTGAAGGTAAACGGGAAAAAGCTGTATGAGCTGGCCCGAAAGGGTATCGAGGTGGAACGAAAGGCCAGAGAGGTGCAGATCCTGGATCTGAAGATCCTGGAGTGCGATCTGCCCCGGGTGCGTATGGAGGTGACCTGTTCCAGAGGTACCTATATCCGTACCCTGTGTTATGACATCGGAGAAAAGCTGGGCTGTCTGGGCTGTATGGAGAGCCTGGTGCGCACCAGAGTGGGAATCTTTTCCCTGGAAAACAGTCATACACTGGCGGAGGTAGAACAGTCGGTGCAGGCGGGAGAGCTTCCTGTGGGACTGATCACCCTGGATCAGCTTTTCGGAGATAAGGAAGCTGTGGTCATGCAGCCGGAAAGTGATGCCCTGGTGCACAACGGCAATATTTTCCATGTTTCCCGCATGATGAAAAAGAGCCGCAGAGACTGGCGGCATCTCCAGGAGGTGCGGGTGTACGACAGCCAGGAAAAATTTGTGGGCATCTACTATTATAATGAGGGGTATTTCTATCTGAAAAAGATGTTTTATGACCCCGAAGCTTAATTTTTAGAAAACAGAGGATACGGTATGCAATATACAACCGGGACGTACGATTTTATGTCGGAGACTCCCTGTGTCATTACCCTGGGAAAATTTGACGGTCTACACAGAGGACACAAAAAGCTTCTGGAGCGGGTGATCGACCTTGCCGGAGAGAAAAAGGTCACTTCCGTTATGTTTACCTTTGAGGTTTCTCCCTACACACTTACCAGAGATAACCGTCACAGAGCCCTGCTTACCAATAAGGAGCGGCGGCAGCTGCTGGAGGAAACAGAACTGGACTGGCTTATTGAATGTCCCTTTGATGAGCACATGATGCATATGGAGGCAGAGGATTTTGTCCGGGAGCTTTTGGTAAAGCGGCTGAAGGCTGTCTGCCTGGTGGTGGGAGCGGATTTTCGCTTCGGCCACGAGAGAAAAGGGGATGTAAGTCTTTTACAGCGCATGGGCCGGGAATACGGCTTCACGGTGGAGGCTCTGGATAAGGAAATGTATGAGGGGCAGGAGATCTCCAGCACTCTGATTCGGGAATGTATTCTGAAGGGAGAAATGGAAAAGGCAGCGGATATGCTGGGGTATCCTTATTTCTTTCAGGGAGAGATCATTAAGGGACGCCAGATCGGCCGGACCCTTGGCATTCCCACCACCAATCTTATGGCAGAGGACACCAAGGTGCTTCCGCCTTTCGGGGTGTACGCCACCCGCAGCAGTATTGGGGAGCAGGAGTTTGGGGGCGTTACCAATATCGGTATCAAGCCTACAGTACAGGAGAATTTTGTTGGGGTGGAGACCCATCTGTTTTCCTGCAATCTGAACCTGTACGGCAATATGGAGAAGGTGGAGCTTTTGCACTTCCAGCGCCGGGAGAGAAAGTTTGACTCTCTGGAGGAATTAAAGGCGCAGATACTGGCAGACGGGAAAAATGCCATGACGATCTTAAATAAAATGGAAAAATAGAAAAAACGGTGCAGCAAAAAGGAGGAAAAAGGGATGATTTACAGGGAATTTCAGGGGGAAAAGCTCTCTATGCTGGGCTTTGGTACCATGCGTCTGCCCCAGCAGGCCGACGGAAGTATTGATGAGGCACAGGTCAGAGAGATGACCCGTTATGCTATAGACCAGGGTGTAAATTATTTTGACACCGCATTCCCCTACCATAACGGGGAGTCAGAGCGGGTGATCGGTCGGGTCTTAAAGGAATATCCCAGAGACAGCTTTTATCTGGCCACAAAGTATCCCGGCCATCAGATCCTGTCCAACGGATACAATCCCGCAGAGATTTTTGAAAAACAGCTGGAAAAATGCGGCGTGGAGTATTTCGACTTCTATCTGCTTCACAATGTATACGAGAAATCCATGGAGACCTATCTGGATCCCCGCTGGGGCATCATTGATTACTTCAAGGAGCAGAAGCGGAAGGGACGCATCCGCCATCTGGGCTTCAGCTGTCACGCCAAGGTGGAGGGGCTGGAGAAATTCCTGGATATCTGCGGAGAGGATATGGAATTCTGCCAGATCCAGCTGAATTATCTGGACTGGACGCTGCAGAATGCCAAGGAAAAGTGTGAGCTTCTGACAAAACGCCATATTCCCATCTGGGTCATGGAGCCTGTTCGGGGCGGCAAGCTGGCCAAACTGGATGCACATGCGGAGGCAGCATTGAAAGCCCGTCGTCCGGAGGATTCCATCGCTTCCTGGGGCTTCCGTTTCCTTCAGGATATTCCCGGGGTAACCATGATCTTAAGCGGCATGTCCAATATGGAGCAGATGCAGGACAATATCCGCACCTTCTCCACGGAAAAACCTCTTTCCCAGGAGGAAAGGGAGCAGCTGTTTGCCATTGCCGAGGCTATGAAGAATTCCATTCCTTGTACCGCCTGTCGGTATTGCTGCGACGGCTGCCCCAAGGGGCTGAATATACCGGCGTTGCTCAGTACATACAATGAGATCCGTGTGGCACCCACCATCAACGCAGCCATGTTTGTGGAAGGGCTGGAGGAGGACAAGAAGCCCTCTGCCTGTATCGCCTGCGGCAAATGTGCCCGGATCTGCCCCCAGAACATCGATATTCCCGCAGCCATGAAGGATCTGACAGAACGCATCAGCCAGATGCCCACCTGGGCAGAGCTGTGCAAGCAGAGAGAAGCCGCTGCGGCAAAAGATAAGTAAATTTGGCCTCGTGATATTGCCGGGGAGGAGGTACCCCTGTTCTTTGTCTCGCTCCGCCTGCGCTCGCTTTGAGCCTGGGTCTCAAAGATGGTGATGTTGGCATGTCGTAATGCCCCGTGGAGGAGGTACCCCTGTTCTTTGTTACGCTCCGCCTGC